>NZ_JBSFMS010000055.1:0-41080 GCF_053599675.1 Streptomyces sp. NPDC000880
GGCCGCCTTACGGCCGGACGAGTGTAGGCCGATCAGCCCACCGAAAGACCCGTAGGCCAAACAGACGAATCACACCTAATTCCTGATAGACCCTTCCGCTTGTCCTGTCTCAGCGCATCTGTCAGATGATGGGGTTCCGACCTGCGGAGTTGCCATGTCGTGAATTTCCTGTCGCATTGAAACTGTCGGATTCTGACTCGTTCTCGTTCGTGTTGGCGGATTCTCATCGCGCCGGGTGCTGAGCGGCGATGTTTGCATCGTTCGTGGGGTTTGATCTCACTTTATGGTCGAGGTCGAGTGGGCTGCCGTGGATGGTGGGGACTGCGGAAGTCGGTGCTCGGAGCAGTGGCTCGCGTCGCGTTCGAGTCGGTGCCCCCGGTACGGCACTTCGCGTCCTACCGCGCGCAGCGGCACTTCATGGGCCTGTATTGGTCGGCGACGACGGGGTGGCAAGTCGAGTTCGATTCGTGGCTGGAGCACGATCACGCGATCCTGATGGACTTCGATCCGCAGGTCGTGGGGTTCGCGTCGCAGCCTTTTGGCTGTTCTGGGGCGATGAGGCAGCCCGGTGAGCCGCCACGGTTCCTCAGCACTGCGGGATTTGACGCTTCCAGGTATTCGGGTCGCCGGTGTCCAAGTACCAGTCGTTGATGTAACCGTCGCCGATTCCGCTGTCGACCCGCATCCAGTACCGGTGGCCGTGGCCGTCCTCGTCGGGGTCGCCCGTGCTCCAGCAGGTGAGTTCCAGCCACTGCCCGTTGTCGTAACGGTTTGCCACCGGCGGCGAGCCGTAGCGCGGTTCGCTGTGCATGTCCAGGGCCAGGCCCGAGTCGACGTTAATCACTTGGGCGCAGCGGGCCGGGTCACTCGGGTCGGCGCCGGGGCAGGGGCGCGGGCCTGCCTGGTTTACGTTGCGGGTCAGGGCACTCAGCTTGTCGCGGATGTCGTGTCCGAACGAGCGCTGCATATCGTCGTACGGGGTGGTCGAATACCAATGCCCCTCCACGTACAAAGGGCGCCCGGTCGCAATGAGTCGACAGGGGATGTCACCCGTCTCCAAGTCGGCGAGGAACACGTCCGCCCTCGCCATCTCCTCGTCATACCCGGGCCGTGCCTCGGGGTCGTTGTAGGCCGTCACGCGGTAAAGGAGGGCGTAGCGCATGTGCAGCCCGATGTCGAGGACTTTCCTGAGCCGCTTGGCGGGGTCTTCCTCGACGCCTTTGTACGGCTGGTAGGCGTACTGGCTGTCGACCTCGAAGTGGTTCGTGCCCAGCGGACCTTGCGGGCCTGTGACCCACAGGCCGCGGATGAGCCAGCCCGGCGCCAGGGCGAACCTGCCCAAGCTCCAGCTGGGATCGTCGACGATCCTCTCTGGAGCGTCGGCCTCGCTCGCAAGCGCTATGTCGACATTTCCGCCTTGGCTGGCGGGGCTGTTGGACAGGATTTGGTCGGTGTGGTCGTACTGGAGGAACGTCGGCCGCGGGTCCACCTCCCTGTCGCACGCCCCTTTGCCGGGGCTGCCCTTGGGCAGGTGCGAAGCGGCGACGGCGAGAGCTGTACGCCGCTCCTCGTAGCGCGGCCGGTATTCCTTGAGAATCCCCTTCAGGACCTTGTCCGTCCGCTCCTCCTCGCTCTCTTCGTTCCCGCCGCATCCGGACAGCAGCATCGCGACCACGACCGCCGCCATGCCCAGGGCGGCGCCCTTCTGCATCCCCGTGCGCATCCGAGCCCTTCCCCTCGATGCCATTGCCCTGCAAGGGTGCCCGACACTGGCTTCCCTCACGCAGAGATGAGGGAATCGACGGCCTCGATCCACAAGATCGCGGAAACGTTGGGAAAGGCACTTCCCGGGAACTTCGTCGCTGACTATGCGGAGCGTCTCGATGCAGCACGGCGCCGTCTCAGGAAGACCACGGGCAGCTTCACCCCGAAGACCAAGACGGCTGAGTCGGCTGTCCTGCCGTCAGTCCGCTTCCGTGAAAGCCATGTCCTTTGAGAACACCGAGGGTCAGCGTTCTCGATCGACTTGGCAGCACAGCAGCTCAGCGGCCCCCTGCCCGCCAGATGCACTGCGACAGGACAGTGAAGAACGCTGATGGATCGGGTTCTCAAACGACGTGGCTTTCGCGGAAGTCGCGCTCGTGGCAAGAGAGGCTCCGCGAGTACGAAGCAGGGGTGCAGGCTCAGGTGAAGCCGCCCCGCTCTCGATCATTCCTCCAACTCGGCCGCCACGATGCCCAGCAACCCAGGAAACCTTTGCTCTAGATCAGCCCGGCGCAGGCTGGCCATCCGGCTGTTGCCCCGGGCAACCTGCCGGATCAATCCGGCCTCGCGCAGAGCGCGGAAGTGATGGGTGACTGTTGCCTTGGAGACTGGCATCCCGAAGGAGCTGCACGTTCGCGCCGTTCCATCAGGCTCCGCTGCCAACTCACGCACCACTCGGCGGCGCAGCGGATCCGCCAGCGCGGAGAGCACGGGACCGAGCTTCATCTCCTCGACGGTCGGATGGCCTTCATCGTCGGGCATCCGGACACCTCCCTTTAGGTAAGGCTTGCATCGTACCTATGGACTCGCTAGCGTGGGGTAGGTACGAACTTCATCGTACCTACGGGAGAGGCAACCTTCATGGCCCAGCCGTTCACACTCGTAGGCACCGCTCGCCCCAAGCCGGAACGCGCCGAGGAGCTGAAACAGCTCCTTCTCTCGTTCGTCGAGCCGACCCGGCAGGAACCTGGATGCCTGGAGTATCACTTCCACGAGGATCGGGGCGAACCCGGTGTCTTCGTCTTCTACGAGGCGTGGCGCTCCCAGGCGGATCTCGACGCCCATCTGGCCCTCCCGCATATGCAAGCCTTCTGGGAGCGGCGCATGGACTATCTGAAGTCCGACCTCGACATCCGTTTCCTCACCATGCACAGCCCTTACCAGTTCGCCGCCCGGACTTGAGGGCGGGCCTCCGGCGCCCCCAGCGGCGCCGGGCCGACCTCGAACATCTCGGGCGGCCCCACCCTGCCATGCGCGCCGGGAAGACCCGAAGGGGCAGGGGCCCGCGAGGCGCGGGCGGTAATCACGCCCACACGGCCGGCTCAACACACAGAAGGCCGCTGCTCAGAGCGCGATGTAGTGAGAATCTCCTGACGCAGGTGAGATCTGGTGAGAATCCGCCAGCACGAACGAGAATGAGTGAGAATCCGACAGCTACAGCGCGACAGGACACCGCTGAACTTGAGCGGGAACTCACGGGTCCAAAGTGCCGGTTTCCGGGCCTGGACCGGCGGGTTCGTGTTGAACACGCGGGTTGGCGTGGGGATGGTCAGCGCTGCGACGGTTCGCTGTCCGGATCAGGGCAGGGTCAGGATGCGGGGGCCTTCTTCTGTGATGGCGACCGTGTGCTCGATGTGGGCTGCTCGGCTGCCGTCGATGGTGTGCAGAGTCCAGCTGTCCGTGCCGGTGCGGTAGTCGTCGTGTCCGCCGGCCATGAGCATGGGTTCGATGGCGAGGGTCAGGCCGTGGCGGAGGGGGAAGCCGCGGCGGGGGCGTCCTCGGTTGGGGACGTGGGGGTCTTCGTGCATGTGGCGGCCGATGCCGTGGCCGCCGAAGTCGGCGGGCATGCCGCAGCGTGCCGATCGGGCGACGGTGCCGATGGCGTTGGAGATGTCACCGATGCGGTTGCCGGGGTTGGCTGCGGCGATGCCGGCGTCGAGAGCGCGCTGGGTGGCGTTGATCAGGTCCACGTCGGCGGGTCGTGGGGTGCCGACGGTGAAGCTGATGGCGGCATCGCCGGTCCAGCCGTCGAGCTCCGCTCCGCAGTCGATGCTGACCAGGTCGCCGTCCCGCAGGCGGTAGCCGGTGGGGATGCCGTGAACGATGGCGTCGTTGACCGATGTGCAGATCACCGCGGGGAAGGGGGTAGGGGCGAAGGAGGGCTGGTAGCCGAGGAAGGGTGAGCGTGCCCCGGCTTTGCTCAAAACGGTGCGGGCCGCTTCGTCCAGCTCCTGCAGGGACACCCCGATGCCTGCGGCTTCCTGAACGGCGGCGAGGGCGTGGGCCACGACGCGCCCGGCTTCCCGCATCGCGTCCAGCGCCGTATCGGTCTTGATCTCCACCATGCCCTGCGACTCCCTGTCTCACGCGCCAGCATCCAATTCTTATACCGGTATTAGTATCACAGGCATGGTGAGAACTCCTTTGACCCCGTGGGAACGGCAGCGCGGAGAGCGGTTCGGCGCGCTGCTGCGTCAGGCGCGAGGCGACCGCAGCATGGTGGAGGTCGCCGCAGCGGCGGGGGTGTCGGCGGAGACGCTGCGCAAGATCGAGACCGGTCGGGCGCCGACTCCGGCGTTCTTCACCGTGACGGCCCTGGCCGCAGCGCTGGAGGTGTCCTTGGACGAATTGGCGGCTGCCTGCGTCCAGGACAGCGACTGCGGTGACGAGGCCCTTTCAGCGTGAACCTCGACGGTGGGTTCGGTTTTCTCCGAGATGGGCCGGGGTTTTACTGCGGCCAGGCCGGGCCGGTCTCCGGCTCCGATTGCAGAAGTTTTCGTGCCGAGTCCGCGTAGCGGATGGCGGTCTTTTCGTCGATGCCGAAGACGAGAGCGAGGTGGAGCGGGTCGGCGCCGTGGGTGAGGGCCTCTTCGAGTTGGCGGTCGACGCGGAGTCGTTCGAGGGCGGCGGTGAGGTTGCGGGTGGCCCGGGTGGTCCAGAGCTTGCCGGCAGGGCCGAGTTCGACGGCGGTCTTCTGGGTGATCAGCAGGTGGGGGTTGGCGGTGTTCGGCCAGCGGTTGCGGCGGTAGTCGAGCCAGTCCAGGACGGCACGGCGGGTGAGGTCGTCGAGCGGGCGGACGTGGCCGCCGACGGTGATGCGCCGGTTTCGAGGAGAGTCCGCACCCAGGCTTCAACGTCCCGGCGAATGCCCGGGGACACCCCGCAGAGCTTGCGTCCCAGCCACCGGTCGACCGCAGGGGCACGGTCGTCGCTGAACAACCCGAGGCGGTCGAGTACTTCGGCGGTCCGCACGACCGGAAGCCCCCGGACGCGCAAGGCCGGGAAGAGCTCGGAGTACCGGATCAACTCACCCTCGCAGTAGCCGGACAGCACGATGACCAGAGCCCGCCGTCGTCGATGGATGTACGGGCGGAGAAGGCGCCACCCTCCTTCTCCCTCGCCCGCATCGGCCGTCTCCTCGTAGCGGTGGGACACCAGCACCAGCCTGCTGCCCCTGGCGTACGAACCGAGGCCATGGCCACCACCGTGCAACCCCCTTCGGGGCTGTCATTGCGACAGATCACATGACCTGAGGACACGTCAACTAGCAATAATAATCTGTGAGTTCGGTAATAGTTCAACGATTCGAGCACCGCGACCGTTCGACGATGGTTGGGTTCACCGCATGACTTTCAATCGACACCAGCCCGTGCCTGCAGGCACGGGACGCCGTGCTCTGCTGCGCGCCGCCCTCGCCGGAACCGCCACTGTCGGCGCGAGCCTCACACTCGGCACCACATCCGCCACGGCCGCACCCCGAATACAGGCCCAGAGCACAGGGCAAGTCACCCCGGACGAGGCGCTGCTCAAGTTGTCCACCGGCAACCGGCGGTGGCGCAAGAACGAGCAGCAGCACCCTCGCGAGTCACCGTCCGTGCGCCAAGCCCTCGTGTCGGGTCAGCACCCGTTCGCCGTCATCCTGGGGTGCGTCGACTCCCGCGTACCGCCGGAGCTGGTCTTCGACCAGGGACTCGGCGACCTGCTGACGGTGCGGGCGGCCGGCGAGGTACTGGACGAGGCCGTCCTGGGCTCCATCGCCTATGGCGTACTGGAATTAGGCATACCGTTGATCGTGGTCCTCGGGCACCAGTCGTGCGGCGCGGTGTCGGCGGCCGTTCATGCGGACGAGACCGGAGAACAACTCCCCGCGCATATAAAGTACTTGGCCGACCAGATACGTCCAGCCATAGATTACAGCCAGCAAGGCGACGCCCGCGTCGACTCCACCATCACGCGCAACGTCCGCATGGTCCGGTCGCGCCTCGCCGCCGAGTCCGACCTCGCCGACAAGGTGTCGGCCGGGAGCCTCGCCATCGTCGGAGCGCGCTACGAACTGAATACACAACTCGTCCAGGCCATCGTCTGACCGGTCCTCACCGACGCCGCTCGCTGTCGCCGGGCCCCTCACCCTCGTCCTCGCCGCCCCCCTCGCGGGAACCAGTCGTGACGGAAGTGTGTCTGTCATGGGGAGAGCAGGTGGGCTATCCTGCCGCAGTTCCTAGGGGGCGGGATGAACGCATGGTCGGTGCCCGGGTACACGGAATCCCGGGAGCTGGGTTCCGGTGGCAGCGGGCGGGTAGTCCTGGCCGTCCATGAAGCCACCGGCGTGCCCGTGGCCGTCAAATACCTCAGCCAGAGGCTCCGGGCGGACCCCGCCTTCGTCGAGGAGTTCCGGGCGGAGGCGCGTCTGCTCGGCGGCCTGGATTCGCCGTATGTGGTGGGGCTGTACGAATACGTCGAAGCGCCGCAGGGCGCCGCCATCGTGATGGAACTGGTCGATGGCGTCGCCCTGCGCACGCTGTTGCTGGCGGAAGGCGCCACCGGCCCCGAGGCGGCCCTGGTGGTGCTCAAGGGCTCGCTGCTGGGGCTGGCCGCAGCCCACCGCACGGGTGTCGTCCACCGCGACTACAAGCCGGAGAACGTCCTGGTCGCGGCGGACGGCACTTCCAGGCTCGTCGACTTCGGCATTGCCGCAGGCCGCGGCAGCACGCCGGGCGTGGCCGGCACTCCCGCGTACATGGCTCCGGAACAGTGGAACGGGGAACCCGCCTCCCCTGCGGCCGACGTCTATGCCGCGACCGCGACGTTCTACGAATGTCTGACCGGCCGCAAGCCGTTTTCCGGCGAGAACTTCGCCGAGCTGGCGCTGCAGCACATCGGAGCCCCGGTTCCCGAGGAGGAGACCCCGGAGCCCGTGCGCCCGCTGATCAGGCGCGGGATGGCGAAGGAGCCGCAGGAGCGGCCCGAGAACGCGGCCGCGTTCGTCGCGGAGCTAGAAGAGATCGCCGGGGCCGCCTACGGCCCGGACTGGGAAGAGCGGGGCCAGCGCAGACTCGCCGCGCTCGCAGCCCTCTTGCCGTTGCTCTTTCCTTCAGCCTCGGGCCAGGCCACGGGGACCACCGAGCTCGCCACGACGGCACTGGGCGGCGGCTGGGGCGGCAGCTGGAAACCGGGCCTGCGGGGAGTGCTGGCGGGCGTCGCCGCGCTGGTGGTGGCCGTGATGGTCGCCGTTGCCGCGGGAGCGAGGGGGGACAACCCCCGGCTGGCGACTGCCCAGTCCCTCGCCACCACCAGCCCGGTACCGGGCGCCATCACCTCGCCCGTCGGCGGGCCCACTTCAGCAAGCCCGTCGCCGACCGGAAGCGCCTTCCCCGACAGCTCCCCTTCTCCTTCTTCCGCTTCTCCCTCCGGCGGCGCGACCACCGGGCCGCCGTCACCTGCCCCGCCGTCGACAACGGCTTCCACGACGCCGACGTCCGCGTCGTCCACCGAAACCAGCCCGTCCGCTCCCACCACTCCTCCCGTGCGCGTGAAGTCGGTCTCCGTGTCGAGCCTGCGGCAGACGAGTACGAGGGGTGCCTCCGCGTCCATCGACGTCGCGACGGACGGGACCGGCCCGGTGACCATCGTCATCGCGTGGTTCACCGGCGACGCCAAGGGCGAACTGGGTGCGCAGGACGGCTCGCAGGCCTTCGAGCGCAGCGGCGCCACCCAGTACACCATCACCCTGGACCACACCTTCCAGGGAAAGGGCTGCTACTGGGGTGTACGGGCCACGACGAACCCGGTTGCCGCGAACGGCAGTTCCTCGCAGCAGATCCTGACCCGGCGGTGCACCGTCCAATGAACGATCCCCGGATTCCGTACGACGGCCCCACTCGCGACGAGGCCGAAAGCGACGCGTACAGCGCGACCGCACTGGGCAGTCACTGGATCGAACGGCCAGCCCTGGAGCCCGCGAAGAAGAGAGCCACTCCGGTCCAGGGCGAGCAGCGGGCGAGCGTCACCCCCGACCGCGTGGAGGGCGAGGTCCTCCGCTTCGGCCCCGGAGTGACCGCGGACATCCACCGGCACAACCCCGGCAACACCACCGCCGGGCTCTGGCACGGCACACTGCCCGGCCCGCCTGCCGGGCGGCAGCTCCCCGATCGCCGCCGCGGCGGGCTGCGCCGGTACGCCCTGGCCGGGACCGTACTGCTGGCCGTGCTGGCCTTCCTCGCCTGGCAGCGATACGGGCCCGCCCTGGCCGTGGACGACGTGACGGTCCGCACCGCGGCGGAGGGACCCGGGTGTGACGGCACGGCGGATGTCGTGGGCGTCGTGAAGACCAACGGACGGTCCGGCACCGTCACGTATCGCTGGGTACGCAGCGACGGCACCGCCTCGGAGCTGCTGCGGGAGAAGATGACGCGCGGCCAGAAGCAGGCGCGGCTGCATCTGCTGTGGACGTTCCACGGCCGCGGCGAGTACCGGGCCGGCGCCGAACTGCGGATTGTCTCACCCACCCGGCACACCGCCGCCACGCACTTCATCTACCGGTGCGCCTGACTCTCCGCGGCCCGGCGCGCCTCTGGATGCCCGCGTTGTCCATCGACGCGCCCAGGAACCCTCGGCTCAAGTCGCCTCTCGGCCCAGCAGGGTCCCGGCGGCCCCGGCCCGGTCCGGCATTGCGTTGAGGGCCGCGACGAGCCGCTTCTCCTCGTAGACGAAATGCGACTCCAGCAGGGCGGCCAGGCTGTCCAGCTCCGTCCGTAGGCGCTGCGCGTCCACGGGCTGTGTGTCCAAACCGGGCCGGCCGAGCAGCTCCTCCAGTCCGCGCAGGATCCCGGCCACCGCGTGGTGGTCGCGCCCCAACTCATCGAGCACCGGCCGCAATTCGGGGTGCAGCTCGCCGAGCGCGGGGAAGGCCCCGTCGTCCTCGCCGGAGTGATGCCGACTCACTGCCGAGCAGAAGGCCAGGCAGTGCGCCCGCAGTTCGCGCGGCCGCTCGGCGCGGCCGTCGAGCCAGGCGTCGGTGTCCTCGCGAAGCCGGGCGAGCTCCTCGCGGAGCGAAAGGTGGATGTCGATCAGCTGATTGCCGAGGGCTGCGATGCGGCCGTCCGGCTCGGGGGGTGTGTCCATGGCTGTCCCATGATGTGGCGCCTCCATGCCCACGGCGGTCTCTTTGCCGGGTGCACCGCGACGCTGACATGGGATCCCATCATCCTTCGGACGGACCGTCAACCGGCTTGCGGACATCCGGCCCGGCGTCCTCGACCGGGGGCTCAGCGGCTGCCGGGTCCAGGATGCGCATAAGGAAGTTCCTGGTCCGCTCGTGCTGCGGATCGCCCACGACCTGCTCGGCCGTGCCCTGCTCGACGATGACGCCGCCGTCCATGAACACGACGCGGTCGGCGACCTCCCGGGCGAAGCTCATCTCATGGGTGACGACCATCATCGTCATGCCCTCGGCGGCCAGCAGCCGCATCACGGAGAGCACATCGCCCACCAGCTCGGGGTCGAGCGCGGAGGTGGGCTCGTCGAAGAGCATCACCTCGGGACCCATCACCAGCGCCCGCGCGATCGCCACCCGCTGCTGCTGCCCGCCGGACAGCTGCGCCGGATAGGCCTCCGCCTTGTCGGCGAGGCCGACGCGTTCCAGATTCTCCCGGGCGACGGCCGCGGCGCGGGCCTTGTTCCAGCCCAGAACCCGGCGCTGGGGCAGCGTGAGGTTCTGGGTCACGTTCAGGTGCGGGAACAGGTTGAACTGCTGGAAGACCATGCCAATACGGCGGCGTACCGCATCGATGTCCACGTCAAGGTCGGTGACTTCCGTGCCGCCGACGTAGACCTGGCCCGATGTCGGCTCCTCCAACAGGTTCACGCAGCGCAGCAGGGTCGACTTGCCCGAGCCCGAAGGTCCGATGACGCACACAACCTCGCCCCGGGCAATGTCCAGGTCGATGCCGCGCAGCACCTCGTTGTCCCCGAACGACTTGTGCAGCCCCCGGATCTCGATCTCCGGGCGGTCCGTGCCCATGCTGTCCACCGTCTCCGTCTTCTGTGACATCTCGTCCTCACCTGGCCTTGTCGGCGCGGGCCTCGAGGCGGCGCACCACGAAGCTCAGCGGCACGGTCACGAGGAGGTAGCAGAGCCCGGCCACGAGGATCGGGGTGGAGTTGGCGGTCTGACTGGCCAGGTCCCTGCCGAACTTGGTCAGCTCCCGCTCCTCGAGGGTGACGCCGAGGAACAGCACCAGCGAGGAGTCCTTGAAGAGCAGGACGAGCTCGTTGGTGAGCGGCGGGATCACGATGCGGAACGCCTGCGGGATGATCACCGACACCATGGCCCGCGCGTGCGAGAAGCCCAGTGACCGGGCCGCCTCCATCTGCCCCTTGGGCACCGCCTGGATGCCCGCCCTGATCGTCTCCGCCATGTAGGCGGCGGCGACCAGACCGAGGCCGAGGGCGACCTTGCCGTACGTACCGCCGGGAATCTGCGTGCCGGGGAACGCCAGCGGCACCGCCACACCCACGAAGATGAAGATCAACAGGGCGGGCAGGCCGCGGAAGAACTCGATGTAGACGCTCGCGACCCACCGGTAGGGGGCGACCGACGACAGCCGCATCAGCGCGATGATCAGGCCGAGCACCAGGCCGAAGATGAACCCGGAGAGCGTATAGATCACCGTGTTGCGCAGGGCCGTGGTGATGATGGCCGGGAAGAGCTCCTCGGCGAGGTCCTTCTGCGCGAACTGGTTCTGCAGCCGGTCCCAGTCGGCCAGGAAGCCGATCACGATCAGCGCCGCGACGAATACGGCGTACTGGATGCCCTGCGAGACGCGGCGCCGCTGGCGCCTGGTCAGCCGAGAGGTCACGACTTGCCCTGCGGCAGCGGGCCGATCCACTGCTCGTACAGCTTCTTGTACGTGCCGTCCGCGCGCGCGTCGTTGATCGCCTTGTTGATCGCGGCGAGGAGCTTCTTGTTGCCCTTCTTCACCGAGAAGCCGTACTGCTCGCCGGTCTCGATGTTCTGCCCGAGCGTGAACTCGGCGGCGTTCGCCTTGTCCTTGAGCCAGCCCTGGACAACCGGGTAGTCGATGACGACGGCGTCGACCTGGCCCGTACGCAGCCCGTTGAGCACCGCGTCCGAGCTCTCGAACGCGACCGGGTTGAAGCCCTGCTCCTTGGCGTAGCTCTCACCGGTGGTCTCCGCCTGCGCGCCGAGCTTCTTGTTCTTGGCCTTGAGGTCCGCCAGGGACGTCACGCCGCTCTTCTTCGTCGCCAGCAGCGCCTGCGTGGCGTCGAAGTACGGGACGGAGAAGTCCACGTTCTTCTTGCGCTCATCCGTGATCGTCATGCCGGCGGCGGCGAGATCGCACTCGCCGGAGTTCAGGAAGGCGCCGGTCTTGAAGTTCTCGAACGGCGTGTCCAGGATTTTCTGCTCGACCTTGAGGTTCTTCGCCACCAGATCGATCAGGGCCACGTCGAAACCGACGACCTTGCCGTTCTGCTCGAACTGGAACGGCGGGTAGGGCAGGTGCGTGCAGGTGGTCAGCTTGCCCTTGGACACCACGGGCACGCCGCCCGCCGCCTCACCCGGTCCGTCGTCGCCGGAAGAACAGCCCACGGCAAGGAACATCCCCGCCGCCGCGGCACAGGCAGCGGCCCGGGCCCGGATGCTGCTGCGGTGACTGCGGTGTCCGCTGGCCGTCCTGAACACGGTTTGACCTCCAAGATTGTGTGTTGCGGGCGGTCGGCTCGGCGTGCGCGCCCGTCGGAGAGCGTAAGGCACTCAGGGGGCGGGGACGAAGCCGTCCACGATGCCTCCACTGCCTGGACCGGCGGCGTAGGCGGCACCGGCCCCGTGCCATGCCCGCCGCGCCGGCCGAAGCCGGCCTGCTCCCCGTTACGGGATCGGGATGATCAGTTCGGGGCGGTCCCACATCACAGCGGGCGGATTCGCGCTCACCGTGCCGATCCGCTTCGCGCCCACACTGCGGTAGAAGCCCTCGGCCGGCGGGTGCGAGACGATTCGCACGGCGGGGAGCCCGGCGTCACGCGCTTCGCCGATCATATGTTCGATGAGTTGGCGGCCGATGCCGAGGCCCTGGGCGGCGTCGGCGACAAACATCAGGTCCAGCTCCGGCCGGGAGAGGATCAGGGCGTAAAAGCCGAGCACCCTCTCGTTCTCGCCGACGGCGAGGAAGACGGGGTGGGTCTCGATGTAGTCGGGACCCACCCGGTATCCGGCGATCATCGGGGCGTACTGGCCCTCGTAGGCGCGGGACTTGCGTACGAGTGAGGTGAGCCGCTTCGCGTCACGGGCGGTGGCTCGTCTGATCCGTACAACCTCCACCCGGGCGCCGCGGCCGGTGCCCGTCATATGCGAAGTCATGTGGCGAGTATTACCTGCCGGTCGTCCGGCAACGAAAAGGCGGCCTCCTCAGCGTCCTCAGCGCCTACGCGCCGGCCGACCCGGAGCGCCGGCGGATCGCCGGCGCCTCGCCGTCGATGCCGCGCCGCCCGCCCTCGTCCAGGCAGGACGGGCAGAAGCACAACAACAGCAGCAGCCCGGTCGCCGGGTCCCTGCGCACGCCGCGCAGTTCGTGCGGATGGCCGTGCCCGGCGGGCAGATGGGCCAGGCTCTCCAGCATCAGCTCGTCCGGTAGCCGCCGATGGCCGCAGCGAGGTCCCGCACATACCGCCGTACCAGCGGATTCGCCGGGCACAGCCCGTGCGTGGAGGGGTCGCCGAAGCAGTTGCGCAGCGCGGCCTGCGGGCGGGCGGCGGCCAGGGCCGAGTTGTGCAGCGTCACCGTCCACGCGGTCAGCCGGATGCCCGCCGCCTCGGCCTCGGCCGCCAGCCGGGGGAACAGCTCAGGGTCCTCCCTGGCGAGTCGCCCTTCCGCCGGCCGCAGATCCGCGAACGCGCCCTGGGGCAGGGGCAGATGAGCGAGGTTCGCCTCGACCGGCGTGTGCACCCGGCTGCGGCGGCGCGGCGCGATGGTCTCGGCCGAGTGGTACGCGACGGCGAGCGCGAGCCGGTCCACGCCGAGCCAGGAGGAGTGCGGGCTCGCCGCCGGCCATGTGGGCGACCCGCCCCGCCGGGGCGGCAGGCCTGTGGCTCTCCGGGCACTACTCCGCGCTGATCAGCGTCCCCTGGTGGAAGTACATCCGCCAGCCTTCCGCCGTCCTGCGCCACAGGGAGCTCCGCCGGGCCAGGCGACCGCTCTCGTCCGACACGTATGTCACCTGGACGAGGCCGGGAGCGAGCAGCTTCCCGGACAGCTCGCTGACGCCGGTGGCGATCACCCGCTCACCGGGAGAGGGGGCGATGGCGGTCAAAATCGTCGTACGGTCGTAGCGCGCACCCGATGCCCCGAACTCGAAGAACTCCGGGTCCAGCAGCTCGGAGACCAGGTGGGGCAAGGCGCGCACCGCGGGATCCAGGAGCCGCAGTTCCCCCTCGACGGCAGCGTCGACCGACTGCTCCTCCTCGTCGTTCATGGCGGGAGCCTATGCCCCTCGGCGGCCTGTCGCCCGTGACACCACTGACCGCGGGACGGGGGACCGCGCGACGTAAGACTTTCGTCATCAGGATCAGCGGTGCCGAACGGATCGCCTGCCGTTGAATTGAGACCAGGCCGGACCGGGGGACAGGCCCGGTCGGCAGCCGGTGGACGTCAGGAGACGACGGTGGGGCGCGTACGGAAGTGGCTGGGCAGGCACTGGGCTGTGGCGGCACTGGTCGTCGCGCTGGCGGTGGCCGCCGTGGGGCTGTACTGGTTCCAGCCGTGGAGGCTCTGGGTGGACGAGACCGTGCGGGACGCCCTCCCCACGACGGCCGCGACCCCGGATGCGGCCGAGCCCGCAGCCCGGCCGACATCGCCCGCGCCCTCTCGGCCCCGGACGCTGGCTTCCGGCGAGTTGATCAGCCATGAGCACCGGACGAGCGGCTCGGTGAAGGTTCTGCAACTGGCGGACGGGACGCGCACCCTCCGGCTGGAGAACCTCGATACGAGCAACGGCCCCGATCTGCACGTATGGATCACCGATGCCCCGGTGAAGGAGGGCACGGCAGGCTGGCGCGTCTTCGACGACGGAAAGTACGTCAGCCTGGGCAAGCTCAAGGGGAACAAGGGCGACCAGAACTACGCGCTGCCCGCCGAACTCGATCTGAAGGGGTACACCAGCGTCAGCATCTGGTGCGACCGTTTCGACGTCTCCTTCGGCGCCGCGTCGCTCGCCCGCGACTGACCCCCGTCCACGACTGACCCCCGCCGGCGAATGTCCGCTCGCGGCGTCCGGGAGTCGCTGTGCGACGACGATTCTCGCAGCGCGCACACGCCCCGTCAGAACGGAAGGAGCCGACCCGACGGCGTCCGCAGGTCCAGGTCGCGGGCGGGCTTCTGGCGCACGGGCTTGCGTATACGGATCTGAGGAGCCTTGGCCATCGCACTCACCCTCTCAAGCCACGCTCGAAGAAAATCGCACCATTGCACAGCAGGCCCCAGCCTTGCTTGGGATGCGATACAACGCTGTGGGCGGCGCCGCGGTCAAGGCTCTAGGCGCACCCCAGGGCGTCCGCCGAGCCGCCGCGGCCCTCATGGCGGCCTGTGGCATATACCGGCGGCACCACCGTATCGAGTGTTGCCAAATCCCTTACGGGCTGTCGCTGCCTGTGCAACAGTCATTACTGGTCCTTTGTAGAGACTTGGCCGTGGCCGCGCCTGTATCGGAGTACGACATGCCGTCCCATGTGTTCGCGGACCGTCCCGCCCCGCAGCCGCCCGAGCGCGGCACCGTCGACGCGCTGATCACCCGCACGCGTCGGCTGCGCGGCGACGTGGACGCCGTGCGACGGGACGCCATGCCGGACGAGTACGACCCACAGGGGCGATGGCAGAGAGCACTCTGTGACCTGGCGGTCCACCATCTCGACGACCTCGGCGCGCACTTGGGCCAGCTCAAGGAAGGGCTGCCGGAGGAGACCGTCGGCAGCTTCGAGGACGAGCTTGCCACGTATGAAGCGGACAGCGCCCAGAGCAGCGGATCGCTGCTCAGCCGGGTCGGCAGCGCGGAGTGGAATCTCCTCACCGACGAGGTGAGCTGGTCCGACGAGCTCTACCAGATCCTCGGGCGCTCCCCGCAGAGCGGCCCCATGTCTCTGGACGAACTGCCCTCCATCGTGCATGGGGAGGACCAGGCGCTGCTCACCGCGCTGGTCACGGACTGTCTGGTCGACGGGCGTCCCATCGACGGCGAGTTCCGCATGGTGCGGGCCGACGGCTGGGTCCGTACGGTCCACATGATGGGCGAGCCGGTGCTCGACTCCGACGGATCCACCGCCTCCATGTGGGCGGTCCTGCGGGACGTCAGCGAACTGCGCCGCACCCAGCGGGCGGTGAGTGACACCCGTGACTCGCTGGAGCGCAGACAGCACTTCGCAGAGACGGAGCGCCGGGTCGCGGTCGAGTTGCAGGAATCCGTCCTTCCGCCGTGGCGGGGCTCCTTGCAGTTCCCGCTCGACGGACCCGCCGTGCTGGATGTCGCCGCGCACTATCTGCCGTCCACGAACAGCGCACTGATCGGCGGCGACTGGTACGACGCGCTCCAACTGCCCGATGGAGAATCGCTGTTGAGCGTCGGAGACCTCACCGGGCACGGAGTGACGGCGACATCGGCGATGGCGATGCTGCTGGGGGCGCTGCGCGGGATGGCCGTGGCCGGGATCAGGCCGGGACAGCTCATGGCACATCTCAACGAACTGCTGGAGACCTCGGTGCACACCGCGCTTGGCAGCGCGGTGTGCTGCCGCTACAACCCGGCGAGCCGCACCCTGACCTGGGCGCAGGCAGGACACCCCGCCCCGCTGCTGTTCCGCAACGGGACGGGGCGTGCGCTGACGCAGCCCGACGGGGTGCTGCTCGGTGCGACGTCCGGCGCCGCCTATGAACAGGCCGAGTTGCAGTTGCTCCCCGGCGATCTGCTTGTCCTGCACACCGACGGGCTGACACGCACGAGCGCCGCCGAGGTAAGCAACACGGACCGCCTGCTCGGGCTGGCGCCGCGATTCGCCAAGGCCCGCAGCGCGCAGGAGTGCGTGCGGACGGTCGTCGAGGAATGCGGTGACGACCGCGATGACGACGCCTGTGTGATGGTCGCAAGGATCCGTTCGTAGACCCTCGTAAGCGTGGGCCGTCTTGAATCCCGGGAATTCCGCCGGGAAGCGGCTAGATCTCGGCGCTCCTCGACCTCCTCGAGGGGCTGTTGGGCAGGGCCAGCTGGATTTCCTCGCGCAGATCCTGGATCTTTGCGTATTCCGCGTAGTGCCCGGTCAGCCGGTACATCTCCCGCAGCCTGTCCCACGTCCGGTGCGAGGAGGTCTCCCCCATCGAGACGAGCGCCAACCTTGCGTAGCGGTCGGCCTGTTCGGGGTCGTCGGCGATGAAGCACGCCGATGCCAGTGAGATGTAGTCGAAGATCTTCGAGCGTTGCCGGCCGCCCTCACGCAGCTCCAGCGCCTGTTTGGCGTGGTTCTGTGCGGTGACGGCTGCCCCCGGGTCGTGTTCGGCGAGGGTGCGGTACGCCAGTGCCTCCATGCCGTGCAGATCCGCCTCGTCGAACATCTGCATCCAGCACGGCGGGGGCACATCGCCCTTGTCCGAGACGAACAGGTCCTCGGCCTTGCCGAGGGTGCGGCGCATGGCCTGGCCGCGCCCCATGGAGGCCTGGGCCCAGGCCTCGATGGTGTACAGCATCGCCTGGGTGCGCGGCAGGGTCTGTTCACCCGAGCCGGATTTGGCGAGCTTCATCAGGTCCAGGGCGTCGTCGGGACGGCCCAAATGGACCATCTGCCGGGCGGCGCGGGAGAGTGCTTCGCCGGCGCGCGGGCGGTCGCCGCCCTCGCGTGCCGCGTGGGCGGCGATGACGAAGTACTTCTGGGCGGTGGGTTCGAGGCCGACGTCGTGGGACATCCAGCCGGCGAGTACCGCGAGGTTGGCGGCGACGCCCCACAGGCGGCGCTGGAGATGGTCGGGGTGGCGGTAGGCGAGCATGCCGCCCACCTCATTGAGCTGCCCCACAACGGCCTTGCGCTGGAGCCCGCCGCCGCGGGCGGCGTCCCAGGCGCGGAACACTTCGACGGAACGCTCCAGTGCCTCGATCTCCTGCGATCCGATGGGGGCGGCCTCATAGCGGTCGAACCCAGCGGCGTCGGCGTGCAGGGGATTCTCGATACGGGGGGCGTCGTGGGCGAGTGCGGGGTCGGTGTGCAGCCAGTCGTGCATGGCGCTGCTGAGTGCGGAGCCTGCGGCGAGCGCGGCGCCCGCGCCCACCAAGCCGCGTCGGTTGAGCATGAGGTCCATTCCCGTGAATTCGGTGAGGACCGCCGCCGTCCGTTCGGGCGCCCACGGAAGGCCGTCAGGATTGTCTGTTCCCTGGACGTCCTGCCGCTTCCCCGCTCGCCCGATCCGTACGAACCCGAGGTCCTCGATGGTCACGACACGACCGAGTCGCTCGGTGAACAGAGCTGCCAGCACTCGCGGCACGGGATCGCGCGGGGTCTCCCCCATGTCGATCCAACGCCGCACCCGCGAGGTGTCGGTCGCCAGCTGTGGGTGGCCCATGGCCGCCGCCTGCCGGTTCACGAGTCTGGCGAGTTCCCCCTTGGACCAACCGGCCAGGCCGAACAGGTCGCAGAGGCGGGTGTTGGGTTCTCCGGTCACGTCAAGCCCCCAGGTTCTCGGCTGAGTTGACAGTAACCCCCTGTCAGATGCGTGGCGACTATTCGCCAGGGTTCGCCAGGGTGCGCCAGATGGTGTGCCACCCGCGGCCGGGTGTGACGTAGGAACGCGCCACCTCGGCCCGGCAGTCGGACGCATTCCCCAGGGTGTTGACCGGCTGCCGGGGCGGGGCCGCGTATGCATCTGTCGGCACACGAAGGGATCTGTCACCCCCATGTACACAGCATCGTCCTCCGTGTCCGCCCCGTACCGGCCGCAGCGCTCCGCCACCCCGGCTGGTACCGGGCCGTATCTCGACCCCACTCACGCCGGTCGGGCTCGACGGCCGGCGGGGACGGTCGGCCAACCCCTCAGCGGGAGAATCGACTTGTCCGGCCCTCAGGGCGCGCAGCTGCGCATGGCTGTCGCGTCGGTGCACCGCATCTGTCCGGAGTTCAATCCGGTGCAGGTGCTGCGCCGCAGCGGACGCTCCGTACTGCTCGTCGGCACGACAGGACGTACGACAGCGGTCGCCAAGTGCTTGCTGGACCACTCACCCGCGTGGGCCGAGCGGCTCCGCCACGAAATAGCTGCCTATCGCGCCTTCGTCCGGCACCGCCCACCAGTGCGGGTCCCACGGCTGATCGCCGCGGATCCCGAAAACTGCACGCTGGTGATCGAGCGGATGCCGGGCCGGGCGGCTGCCCTTGCACGGCACCCGGTCGATGCTCCGCCCCGTGCCGATGTTCGGACCGCCCTCGGCGCGATCGCCCGGCTCAACTCCTGGCGGCCGCCGGCCGGGATGTTCGATGCGCCACTGGACTATGCCTCGCGGATCTCCCGCTATCACGAGTTGGGACTGTTCACCGACCGTGACCTCGGGGATCTTCAGAAGCTGCTGCACGGTCTGGCGTACGCGGGCGGTAGGCAGGGAATGGGGCAGTTCTGTCACGGCGACGCGCTGCTCTCCAACATCCTGTTGTCGCCCACCGGTCCTGTGCTGGTCGACTGGGAGCACGCGGGCTGGTATCTGCCGGGCTACGACCTGGCGACGCTGTGGGCGGTGCTGGGGGACGCGCCGGTGGCGCGCCGGCAGATCAGCCAGCTGGCGCAGCAGGCGGGAACGGCGGCGCGGGACGCGTTCCTGGTGAATCTGATGATGGTGCTGACCCGGGAGATCCGTACCTACGAGACGGCTGTCCAGCGGACGATTCGGGAAGCGCCCCCTGTGGGCGGCGGCCAGGCTGCGTCCGGCGGTCTGTCGGCCGGTGAGGAACAGCGGCTGCTGCTGAGGCGGCTGCACGACGACTGCGCACTGGCCCGGCGGGCCGTGCGTGCGGCGGTCGGCACTCGCTGACCGGCCTCCACAGAGGGGGAAGCGCGCTGCGCGCCCAGTGCCGACACACTGGGCGCGCAGCGCTCTGTGGTGCTCCGGCGCACCTCGGTGACCAGGGCGATGCCGGCGCGAATCGCCTCGCGCGGACGGGCTGGCCGCAGCTGCCTGCCGCCGACGGTCATGGTGCCCGCGGTGAAGGGCGCAGCGCCGAACAGAGCGCGGGCGAGCGAGGTGCGTCCTGAGCCCTGGAGGCCTGCGACGCCGACGACTTCGCCCGCCCGCAGGGTCAGGTCGATGCCGCCGATGCGCGCGTTCGAGCCGCCGGTGACGGTGAGCCGCTCGGGGCCGATCTCCTCGGGGCGGGTGCGCGGCGGGTAGTACGCGGTCAGCTCCCGGCCGACCATGGCGCGTACGACATCGTCGGCGTCGGTGTCCTTGGTACGGAGTGTGGTGACGCGGCGGCCGTCCTTGAGGACGGTGATGCGCTGCGACAGGTCGAAGACCTCGCGCAGCCGGTGCGAAAGGCGAGTGGACGCGCTCATCGCGCACGGCTTTGTCGACGAGACGGCGGCCGAGGCCGGCGCTTCGACCGGCGGCCGTCCGCCGCGCAGGCTCCACTGCGCACCCGTGAGCACGCCGTCGCCGGGGTGGACCTCGGCGCGTCGCACTGCCGGGTGGCGCTGATGGACATCGGCGCGGCAACGCTGGCGACGAAGGAGGACCCGCTGTCGATCGCGGACGGCCCGGAGTCCGTACTGCGCCATGTGGAGCGCACGCTGCACACGCTGCTGGAGGAGGCGGGCCGGGACCCGGGGACGCTGCGCTCCATCGGCGTGGGGGTGCCGGGCCCCGTGGAGTTCTCCACCGGCGGCCCGGTCGATCCCCCGATCATGCCGGGGTGGCACCAGTACCCGATCCCGGAGTTCTTCGCCTCGCGAATCTCGGTGCGTGCCCTGGTCGACAACGATGTGAATGTGATGGCGCTGGCCGAGCAGCGCCGCGCCTTCCCGGACACCCGCTATCTGCTCTACATCAAGGTCGGTACGGGCATCGGCTGCGGCATCGTCGCGGACGGCCGGCTGCACCGGGGCGCGCAGGGCTGCGCCGGCGACATCGGCCATATCCGGGCCGGGGACCAGGAGGAGCCGTGCCGCTGCGGCAACTCCGGCTGTCTGGAGGCGGTCGCGGGCGGCGCGGCGCTCGCGGCACGCCTCGCCGGGCTGGGTCTGGACGGCGCGTCGGGCAGCGATGTCGTACGCCTGGTGAAGTCGGGCAACCGGGACGCGGTGCGCATGGTGCGCGAGGCGGGGCGCGCGGTCGGAGAGGTGCTGGCGAGCCTGGTGAACTTCTTCAACCCGGACACGGTGGTGCTCGGCGGCGCGCTGGCCGCCGTGCACGACCAGTTGCTCGCGGGCGTACGGGAAGCGGTCTACCGGCGTTCGCATCCGCTGGCCACCCATGTGCTGCGGATCGAGCCGAGCCGCACGGGCGAGGACGCGGCGGCGCTCGGAGCCGGAATCCTGGCGATCGAGCACGCCCTGTCCCCCGCCCAGGTGGACCGGCAGCTGGCGCGAGCGGCTTCGTGAGCCACCGGTCCAGCGGGATCGCCCGGCCGGAGCCGAGACGCCGTCAACAGGCGGCAACATCGGTTACGTATACGGTTATTGGTCCATCCCACTGACGCGCCGCAGGCCCGCGCCCTTTCACCACGAACTCCGCCACCCCCGTGCTGACGTGCGAAATTCTTGCCGCTGACGCTGATTGACGGATCGTCCGGGAGCCGATACCCCTGTAGTCGTGTCAGGCCCCGCAGGCCCCGTCGCGCACCACCCGTCCCTGGAGGCTGCCTTGCAAGGATCCGCGTCCGTACGACCGAGAAGCGCCCGTCGGCGCATGATGAGGGCAGGGGGCGCGGTGGCGTCGGCCGCTCTGCTGCTGCCACTGGTCTCGGCCGGTCCGTCGGCCACGGCCGAACAGCGCTCGACCGGCTCGCTGCAGCGTGACTTCGCCGCTGCCGCGGCCCGGTACGGAGTACCGCAGAGCGTGCTGCTCGGCGTCTCCTATCTGCAGTCGCGCTGGGACGCGCACGGGGGCGCGGCGAGCGTCACGGGCGGCTACGGGCCGATGCATCTCACCGACGCCAGGACCGCACTCGCCGAGGCGCCGCACCATTCGCACGGCATCGAGGACGCACGCGGCGACGACGCGCGTCCGGCGCGGAACACCGCCGAGGCCGAGCTGCCCGAACCGTCCGAACTACCGGAACGGCTGCGGACGTTGGACCGGGCAGCCGAGCTGTCCGGCTACACCGCCGAGCAGCTGCGCGACAACCCGGCCGCCAATGTGCACGGCGGCGCCGCCCTGCTCGCGGGCGCGCAGCAGGGGCTCGGCCGGCCGCTGAGCGAGGATCCGGCCGACTGGTACGGCGCGGTGGCGCGCTTCTCCGGGGCCGACGACACGGCGACCGCGACGACGTACGCCAACGATGTCTTCGACGTGATCCGCACGGGCGAATCGCGCATCACGGACAGCGGCCAGCAAGTCGCGCTCGCGGGTGACCCGGCCGTGGCCCCCGATCCGGCGCAGGCGGCGCCGCTCGGGCTGCGGACGGCCGACGCGGGGAAGACGGAGTGCCCGCGGACGGTGGCCTGCGAGTGGATCCCCGCGCCGTACGAGGAGTTCGGCGAGGGCGACTACGGCAACCACGACCTGGCGGCCCGGCCCGCGTCCCAGTCGGTGAAGTACATCGTCATTCATGACACCGAGGGCTCCTGGGACACCACCCTGAAGCTGGTGCAGGATCCGACGTATGTGTCGTGGCAGTACACCCTGCGGTCCTCGGACGGTCACATCGCCCAGCACGTTCCCCTCAAGGACGTGGCCTGGCACGCCGGCAACTGGTATGTGAACGCCAAGTCGGTGGGCCTGGAGCACGAGGGCTTCCTGGCCTCGCCGGATGCCTGGTACACGGAGGCGATGTACCGCACCTCCGCCCGGCTGGTGAGGTACCTGGCGCAGCGGTACGACATCCCGCTGGACCGCCAGCACATCCTCGGGCACGACAATGTGCCGGGCACGACCGCCGCGACGATCCGCGGGATGCACACCGACCCCGGCCCGTACTGGGACTGGGCGCACTACTTCCAGCTGATCGGCAAGCCGTTCACGCCGACCGCGGGCCCGGGCAGCGGTGTGGTGACGATCCGTCCCGACTACGGGCAGAACCAGCCGGTCTACACAGGCTGTGTGAAGCCCGGTCAGGCATGCGTGCCGCACGGCTCGGCCGCGGTCCGGCTGTACACCGCGCCAGCCGAGGACGCCCCCCTGGTCGAGGACATCGGGCTGCGTCCGGGCGGCGACTCCACGACCGGTGTCAACGATACCGGTGCGCGTGCCTCGACCGGCCAGCAGTATGCGGTCGCCGGGCGCGAGGGGGATTGGACGGCGATCTGGTACCTGGGGCAGAAGGCGTGGTTCCACAACCCGCGCACGCAGCCGACGGCGGTGGGCGCCCGGGGCTTGGTGCTCACTGCGAAGGACGGCGCTACGGAGATCCCGGTGTACGGACGGGCCTACCCGGAGGCGCCGGCGTACCCCGCCGGCGTCCCGGTGCAGGCGATCTCGCCGCTGCCGTACAAGCTGCTCGCCGGCCAGAGGTACGTGGTCGGCGACCGGACGCCGGGCGAGTACCTGTACGCGACGACGTTCGACACGGCTGGACACCGGGTGGTGCGCGGCAAGGAGCCGTACTACGAGATCCAGTTCGGGCACCGGGTCGCCTTTGTGAAGGCGTCCGACGTGCGCGTACTGAGCTAGGCCCTGGCCGGGCAGTCGCGGTGCGCCACCGTTCGTGGGGTCCGGTGGCGCACCATCCATCCTTTGTGGGCTCGTGTGACTATTTGCGGTGGGGCGTGGGCCATACAGGCGACGGGTAGGGCTGGCCCGTCCACGACCTGTCCGCGCCCCCGAGCGCGGATGCTCACCGAAAGGCCCTGGCGCACATGGCACAGCCCTTCGTACTGCCTGACTTCTACATCCCGTATCCGGCGCGGCTCAATCCGCACGTCGAACAGGCGCGGCGGCACACCAAGGAGTGGGCACGCCGGATGGGGATGCTGGAAGCCTCCGGCATCTGGGAGGAGAGCGACCTCGACGCGCACGACTACGCCCTGCTGTGCGCATACACCCACCCTGACTGCGACGCCGACACCCTCTGTCTTGTCACCGACTGGTATGTGTGGGTCTTCTTCTTCGACGACCACTTCCTGGAGATCTTCAAGCGCTCCCAGGACCGCGATGGTGGCAAGGCATACCTGGACCGGCTGCCGGCCTTCATGCCGATGGACCTGGCGGAGGGCACGCCAGAGCCCACCAATCCGGTCGAGGCGGGACTGGCCGATCTGTGGGCGCGGACCGTGCCGAGCATGTCCGACGCCTGGCGGGTGCGGTTCGCCGAGGCCACGAAGAATCTCCTGAACGAGTCCCTCTGGGAGCTGTCCAACATCAACGAGGGGCGTATCGCCAACCCCGTCGAGTACATCGAGATGCGTCGCAAGGTCGGCGGCGCGCCGTGGTCGGCGGGGCTGGTGGAGTACGCGGCGCGGGCCGAAGTCCCACAATCCGTCGCGGACTCCCGGCCGCTGCGTGTCCTGCGGGACGCCTTCGCCGACGGTGTGCATCTGCGCAACGACCTCTTCTCGTACCAGCGTGAGGTCGAGGACGAGCGCGAGAACAGCAATGGCGTACTGGTCCTGGAGACCTTTTTGAGCTGTACGGCGCAGGAGGCCGCCGAAGCCGTCAATGACCTGCTGACGTCACGGCTCCAGCAGTTCGAGAACACCTTCTTCACCGAACTGGGCCCGCTCTGCGCCGAGCGGGGCCTCGACCCGGCCGAGACCGCCGCGGTACTGACCTATGTGAAGGGCCTTCAGGACTGGCAGTCCGGCGGCCACGAGTGGCACATGCGCTCCAGCCGCTACATGAACGAGGACGCGCACACCGGCCCCGGGCTCGCCGGCGACGGCTTCGGGATGGCAGCGGCCTCCATCCGGCACACTCCCCGCGCGGAGGCAGCCCGGTGGCGCAGCCACACGCATGTCCCGCACCAGCGGGTCGGGCCGTCCCAACTGCCTGAATTCGAGATGCCGTTCCCGACCACGCTCAGTCCCCATCTGGAGGGTTCGCGGGTCCGGACCGTCGAATGGACACGCCGGACGGGCATGCTGGAGGCCCAGCCGGGTCTGGCCGGCTCGCACATCTGGGACGAGCGGAAGGTGGCGGGCTTCGACTTCCCGCTCTGCGCGGCGGGGCTCCACCCGGAGGCCACGCCCGACGAGCTCGATCTGTCGTCGCAGTGGCTGACCTGGGGGACGTACGGGGACGATCTCTTTCCCGCGGCGTATGGACGCACCCGCGATCTGGCCGGGGCACGGGCCGCCAATGAGCGGCTGTCGTTGTTCATGCCGGTGGACGGCTCACCGGCGCCGGAGCCTTCGAGCGCGATGGAGCGCGGACTGGACGATCTGTGGCAGCGCACGGCGGGCCCCATGTGCGAAAGGGACCGGCGCGCGTTCCGCGAGTCCGTGGAGGTCATGACGGCGGCGTGGCTGTGGGAGCTGGCCAACCAGGCGCAGCACCGCATCCCGGACCCGGTGGACTACATCGAGATGCGGCGCCACACCTTCGGTGCGGACATGACGACGAGGCTGTGCCGGATCGGGCACGGCGAGGTGCCGGAAGAGGTCTACCTCACCGGTCCCGTCCGCTCACTGGAGAACGCGGCCGTCGACTATGCCACGCTCCTCAACGACCTCTTCTCGTACCAGAAGGAGATCGAGTACGAAGGCGAGGTGCACAACGCGGTTCTGGTGGTGCAGAACTTCTTCGGCGTCGACTACCCGACGGGAGTGGCGATCGTCGCCGACCTGATGAACTCGCGGATGCGCCAGTTCCAGCACATCGCCGCGCATGAACTGCCCCAGATGTATGACGATCTGGATCTCGACGAGGGGACGCGGACGATCCTCGACGGTTATGTCCATGAGCTGGAGAACTGGATGTCCGCTATCCTGACCTGGCACCGCGACTGCAAGCGCTACCGCGAGGAGGACCTGCGGGCCGGCAGCGCTGCCCCGTGGCGTCTGAACATCCCCACGGGGCTGGGCACTTCGGCGGCCCGTGTCGTGTCACTCATGGCGCAGACTCAGTCGTCCGCCGCCGTCAGCACGTAGCGCCTTCCGGCCTGGACCTTCAGCACCTTCTCGCCGCCCGTGAACAGGCTGGACCGGAGGGTGAGTTGGCCCTTGCGCTCCGCTGTGAGGACTATGCGGCGGGCCGTGCCGCCCGACCAGGCGATGTCGAGCGTCGCGGCCCCGCGGGCCCGCAGTCCGCGGACTTCACCGTCGGGCCAGGAGGCGGGCAGCGCGGGCAGGATCTCGATCGCGCCATGCTGGCTCTGCAGAAGCATCTCCGCGATACCGGACGTGGCGCCGAAGTTGCCGTCGATCTGGAACGGCGGGTGGGTGTCCCAGAGGTTGGGCAGGGTGGAGCTCTTCAGCTGCTCGGAGAGCATCTTGTGGGCGTGGTCGCCGTCGTGCAGCCGCGCCCAGAAATTGATCTTCCAGGCTTTGGACCAGCCGGTGCCGCCGTCGCCGCGCGCGGTGAGTGACACCTTGGCGGCCTCGGCCCAGGCGCTGCCCGGTTCGATCTGACGGCCGGGGTGAAGGCCGTAGAGATGTGAGACATGGCGATGGGTGTCGGTGCGTGAGTCGAGGTCCGCCTTCCACTCCTGGAGCTGGCCCCAGGAGCCGATGCGCAGTCCGGGGTCAAGCTTGGCGAGGGCGTCTTCGAGGCGGCGGCGGAATGCGGGGTTGTCGCCGAGGGTCCGAGCAGCCTCCAGCGTGTTGGTGAACAGATCGTGGACGATCTGCTGGGACATCGCCGCGCCCGCCGTGAAGTCGCCGTGCTCGGGCGAGTAGCTGGGAGTGACGACGAGCAGTCCGTCTCGGGGATCGGTGCGCAGATTGGCCAGCCAGAACTCCGCGGCCTCCTTCATCACCGGGTAGGCAGTGGAGCGCAGGTAGGCGGTGGAGCCGCTGAAGCGGTAGTGGTCGTACAGCTGCTGAGTGAGCCAGGCGGCGGCCTCCGGGAACCAGAAGGACGTCGCCCAGTTATGGACGCCGGTGAAGCCGTAGGGGTTGGTCTCGTTGTGGACGACCCAGCCACCGGTGGAGAAGATCTCCTGCGCGGTACGCCGCCCGGGAGCGCGCATTGCCTCGACGTAGGCGTCGTAGGGGGCGGTCGTCTCGGCGAGGTTGGTGACCTCGGCGAGCCAGTAGTTCATCTGGAGGTTGATGTTGACGTGGTAGTCCGCCGACCAGGGCGGGTTGGTCGTGTTGTTCCATACGCCCTGGAGGTTCGCGGGCAGGGAGCCGGCGCGCGACGAGGCGATGAGCAGATAGCGGCCGTACTGGAAGAACAGCGCCTCCAGTGCCCGGTCGGCGGGGGTGGTTCCGCCCGTGTACTGGGCGAGGAGACGGTCGGTGGGCAGCTCGGGGAGCCGCTGGCCGATGTCGAGCGTAACCCGGTCGAAGAGCGCGCGGTGGTCGCGCACATGATCGGCGCGCAGTGCCGCATACGAGCGGGCGGCTGCCCCGTCGACGGCGCCGGTGACGGCGTGGTGGGGGTCGGCTCCCCGGTAGTGGGGGTAGGTGCCGGCGTAGTCGGTGCCCGCGGCGAGGACGAACCACGCACTGTCGGCGCCGCTCACGGTGAGGGTGCCGTCCGCCCCCGCGGTGACGGTGCCGCCGTCGGTACGCACCCGGATCTGGGTCTCGAACCGCAGCCCGTTGTCCTGGAGCGCTCCCTTGACGGTGAGCCGGTCGCCGGCCGCCACGGCGTTGAAGTCCTGGCGCGGCGAGGTGTAGCGAAGGGTGAAGCCGACTTTTCCGGGCTGGTCGGCCGAGAACCGTCCGGCGATGACCTTGCCGGGGTAGGAGGCGAAGAACTCCCTGGTGTAGGCGGTGCCTTGGTGGGTGTAGGCGACGGTGGCCACGGCCGTGCCGATGTCGAGGGCACGCCGGTAGGAGCCGTCGGGGGCCGAGGGTGCGCCGGGCACGGCCAGCTCCAGATGCCCGAGGACCTGGTAGGCGCCGAAGCCGTGCTTCGGCTGGCCGAGCTCGGCCGCGACGGCCTCCGGGGTGACAGACCCCTGGGCGTCGAGTTGCTCCTGCACGGAGGCAAGGGCGCCGGGTCGGGGTGCGGTCCAGTTGCCGTGGTCGTACCCCTGCGCAGAGCCGGGCCCGCCGGTCCACAGGGTCTTCTCGTTGAGGGTGAGCCGCTCGGCAGCGAGGGTGCCGTGCACACTCGCGCCGAGCGCCCCGGAGCCGATGGGGAGTGTCTCGCGTTCCCAGTCGGCTGCGGGGGCTCCGTACCAGAGCGTCAATTCATCGGAGGTGTTGGCCGCCGCCGCTTCGCCTGCCAGCGCCGGAACTCCCAGCATCAGAGCGCCGGTTGCACCGATGGCGGACTTCATCGTGGTTCTTCGACTGATCTCCGGAGTCATGTCCAGCACGTTAAAAGTCCGATGACTGATTTGACAAGGCGCATGACAAATTTGCCGCGGGACGCGGTGAAGCCGTACGGGGACGAGAGTGTCAGTCCTGCTGGAAGAGCTCCGCGGGCAGCGGCTTGAGCAGCGCGTACAGATCGTCGGTGATCGGCCGGTCCCAGCTGGCGATGGTCACCAGGACATTGTCGCTGCGGTCGAACTGCACGCAGGAGATACGGCTTTCGGAGAGCTTGAGGCGACGCACGATCAGCAGGTTGTCGCCCTGCATCACCGGCATGTCCTCGACGTCCACGACCTCGACCGGCTCGTCGTTGTCCAGCGCCAGCAGCAACTGGGCCACCTCGAAGGGGACCTGTCCGTCCTCGAGCTCGCGGGCCGGCGAACCCTCCGGCAGATTGCCGATGATCATCGCCGGGCCGCGGCCGCCGAACAGGTCGTACCGCAGGAAGACGCCCTGGCAGGTGCCGTCCGGGGCGGGCAGCAGACCGGCGCCGAGATTGCCGGGCCAGTCCCCCGGGTCCATGGCGAGGACATCGAAGTCCGGGCCCGCGGGTGTGGCGGCGCTACGGCGGCGGAGGAACGACATACCGCCATGGTACGTGTCCGGGCGGGCCCGGCCGAGCCGGGGCCCGGAGCCTCCTGGACGCCGCCGGTCACCGTCCACGGCCGCCGTCCCGGGCCACGGCCAGGGCCTCACTGGCCTCCGCCAGGCCTGCCTCGTCGGTGCCCGCCTTCCGGTGGACGGCGAAGAGCAACCTCGTCACGGCCTGTTCGTCGAGGTGGAGGGAAGGCGCCAGCGACGGCGGCCCTGTCGCGGCCAGTTCGGCCTCGCGCTCGAAGAGACGACGTCTGGTTCTGCCGGCGCGTCGCGTCATGGTGCACCCCCACGGCCGGGGCGTACGCCCGGCACGGTGAAGGGGCTGCCGGACGGACGTCCTCGAGGCACCTCAGGGTACGCCCGCCCGGCCCCGTGCGAACCCCTCCGGCGAGAGGGGATTGTCCGGATCGGTCAGCGGGAGCGGCTGTTCCCACTCCCGCTCGTCACGCCGATGTCTGGGTCGTACCGATCCCGGGGGCGGCCGAGCCGTTGATCTTCTCTATGGCCTGCCGGGCGTGCTCACCTGGAGTACGGGCAGTCAGGGACGACACGGACGAGGGCACACCGTGCTGGTTCCGGTCGGCTGGGGGCCTCGCGTGTCCGGCGGTCCGCGTGCGCAGCCGGTCGCTCGCGGCCTCGTCGAGGGTCACCGGGCGCTGCATCTGGGCAGCCAGCCGGCCCGCCTCCTGCCCCAGCGCGGCAATGTCCTCCCACTGCAGACGGAGCACCAGACGGAGTTCGGCCTCCCCGTCCGGGAGGGCCTGGAGAGGAGGATTGACGGGGTCATTCATGGCTGGATCCTCACGGTCTCGGAACGGAATCTCGCGGGAACGCTGCGCACCCGTGTTGCCGGGGTGCGCAGAGTGATACGGGAAACCGCCCCGGCGTGTTCAACGGGCGCCGCGACGCCGAGACTCTCGGGCGAGGCGGTGCGGAGCCGTTCGTAGCTGCGCGGGCGAGAGCGGCGGTCACGACGTCGCGCTCCGGATGATGAGGGCAAGATCGAGTACTGGAGGATGAGCGGGCCGCGGGTTCCAGGCACTGCCGATCACGCCCACTGCCTTGCAGTGCGCGGGACACCCGCGACCCCAGAGGCCGCTTCGGCGTCAGGTGAGGTCGAACTCCCCGTCGCGGGCGTTCAGGACGAAGGCGCGCCACTCGGCCGGGGTGAAGATCAGCGACGGACTCTCCGGCCGTCCGCCGTTGCGCATGGCGATGAACCCCTCGACGAAGGCGATCTGGACGTCTCCCGTTCCCTGGCTGCTGGACTGCCAGTCGGCGTTGCTGAGGTCGAGTTCCGGCTTGTCCCAGCCCGAAAACCTTTGCCTGGTGGTCGTGCTCTCGGCCACGTCCGTGCTCCTCCCGCATCGGCTCCGGGGCTCAGACTAGCGATCGTCTCCGGTTGCGGACAGGCCGCGGAAGAAGGACCGCGACCTGTTCGGCGCCATATGCCGTACGGCGGACGGTCAGGTGGAGGGCGGCCTCGGCGAACCGGATCATGCCGGAGGCGGTGCTGTGCACGCGGGCCGCGACCAGGTTGGAGGCGACGAGCGCGGTGGAGCCGCCGACCGAGCCGGCGGTGTGAACGCGCAGCATCGGTTGTCCACGGCGCCCAGCGCGTCGGCGAGACAGAGCTCCGGCATCATCAGGCCCTCGAAGAAGTCCGGTGCCTTGCCGATGACGACGGCGTCGATGTCCGACCAGGTCAGGTCCGCGTCCTGAAGAGCCCGCCCGGCGGCCTCACGGACCAGTCCCGCGATGGAGACGTCCCGGCGGGCGGCGACATGCTTGGTCTGGCCGATGCCGACGACGGCCAGGGGCTGCTTGCTCATGACTCTCCCTCGAGGACGGCGACCAGGTTCTGCTGGAGGCAGGGCCCGGAGGTGGCGTGGGCGAGCGCCCGGTCGGACTCGCCGCGGTGGATGCGAGCGGCGGCCTCGCCGAGGCGGATCAGGCCCGCAGCCATGACCGGGTTGGCGGCTAGCACTCCGCCGGACGGGTTGACCCTCACCCTGTCATCGAGCTTGAGGGCTGCTCGCAGGACTCCTTCCTGCGAGCTGAAGGGGGCCTGCAGCTCGGCGGTGTCGACGGGCCTTTCGAAGGCTCCGGCGCGTTCGGCGGCGAGCCGGGTGGACCGCGAGTCGGTGAGGTCGCGGACGCCGAGGCTGTGCGGTTCGATGCGGTGGTCCATGCCGCGGATCCAGGCGGGGCGGTCGCACGCGCCGAGGACCCTGCGCTCGCGCAGGCCGGTGAGGAACGCGGACTGGACGGGGCCGAGGGAGCGGGTGAAGGGGAACTCGACGACGAGGGGGGCGCGCAGCGTCTGGCGGGCGGGGGCGGCGGTCATGGGCGGGGCCCTTTCTTGTGGGGGTCGACGAAAGTGCGGGCGGCGGCACCGCTGCGCGGGGCGTTCCCGTAACTCGCGTACGCGGGATCTGGCGCTGCAGCCGTACCGTCGAGCCGCCGATCGGGAAGAGTCCGCGCTTGACCTCGAACAGGCCGAATGTGGCACTCTCGCCCGCGACCCGGATGTCAGCGCCTTGCAGGATCTCGGTCCCGCCGGCCACGCAGTACCCCTCTACCGCGGCGATCACCGGCTTGCGGGGCCGGTGGTGGCGCAGCATCGCCTTCCAGTGGAGGTCGGGGTCGGCCTTCAGCCGGTCCCCGTACTGCTCGCCCTCCATACCCTTAAGGCGGGCGAGCCCGGCCGGATCGCCCAGCGCGGGCGCGTGCCCCTCGGCTACTACAACGACCCCAAGACGACCGGCCGAGACTCCGGCGCGGCGACGAGCGGTGGGTGCTGCTCGGCGACATGGCCACGGTCGACGAGGAGGGCATCGTCACCGTCCTCGGCCGCGGCTCGCAGTGCATCAACACAGGCGGCGAGAAGGTGTATCCGGAGGAGTCGAGCAGGCGCTCAAGTCCCATCCGGACGTGTACGACGCGCTGGTCGCCGGTGTGCCGGACAGTAAGTGGGGCAACCATGTGGCGGCCGTGGTGCAGGTGCGCGGGGGCGCGCTCACGCCGACGCTGGACGACATCCAGTCGCACTGCCGCAGCCGGCTGGCCGGCTACAAGATCCCGCGGCAGCTGGTGATCGCACCAGAGATCCAGCGCTCGCCCAGCGGCAAGGCGGACTACCGCTGGGCGCGTACGGTCGCGACCCAGTCGGCCGCACAGTGACGCTCCGGGGTCAGTCCTCGCCGTCGACCGGCCCGATGATGCGCTCGCCGTTGAAGACGCCGAGCCGCTCACGGTAGAGCTCGAGCGGAACGCCGTTGGGGTCGCGGATGTAGAGGCTGTCCTCGACACCCCGGTCCGGTCCCAGATAGTCGGCGCCCGCCTCGTCCAGCGCCTTGCGGGCCGCGTCGAACTCTGCCGCCCCCACCGAGAGAGCGAGGTGCTGCACCCCGCCGATCGTCTCGGTGATGGGCGGGTGTTCGTGGCCGGGGAAGTCGAAGAAGCCGAGCAGATTGCCGTGGCCGATGTCGAAGAAGAAGTGGGTCGAGCCGCGGTAGTCGCGGTTCTCCACGATCTCGACCAGCGGGAAGCCCAGGAACTCCTGGTAGAAGCGAATGGTTTCCTCTACGTCACGGCAGATGAAGGCCACGTGGTGGATGCCCCGGGCGGTGGCCGGGGACCGGTCGGACATCGGGCGCAGATAGCGCTGCCGCAGCTCCTCCCTGCGGGCGAGGACGGCGTCGAGTTCGGCTCCCTCGGGCTGAGGCATCGCGGACTCCTTCTCGGAGGTTGTTTGGCGGGTTTCAACTTCTACCCCGCATCATCCACTCTCGCGCTCGCCTCACCGGGCAGGGAATGCGACAACCGTAGGCAGGCACCAATCCGGATCGCCGACCCGGCAGACCGGATCGTCGAACCAGGGCAAGTGCCTCAGCCGAGACGCTCGAGCGGTCGGTGGGCAAGATCAAGCGGATCGTGGATCTCAGGACGAAGTGAAGCGGTCCCTCAGCTCGCGCTTGAGGATCTTGCCGCTGGCGTTGCGCGGCAGCTCGTCCACGAACAGGACCTTTTTCGGGGCCTTGAAGTGCGCGAGCTTCTCGCGTGCGTGGTCGATGAGTTCGGCCTCGCTGACCTCGCCGCGTGCCACGACGACAGCGGTGACCGCCTCGATCCAGCGGTCGTCAGGAAGGCCGATGACGGCGGTCTCGGCGACGGCGGGATGGGTGTAAAGGGCGTCCTCGACCTGTCGTGAAGCGATCAGCACTCCCCCGGAGTTGATGACATCCTTCACCCGGTCGACGACGGTGTAGTACCCCTCGGCGTCGCGGACCACCAGGTCTCCGGAGTGGAACCAGCCGTCACGGAAAGCCTCCTTCGACTCCTCCGGCTTGTCCCAGTAGCCTTCGCACAACTGCGGTGACCGGTACACGACTTCGCCCGCAGTCCCGTCCGGTACCTCTTCCCCGTTCTCGCCGAGGACCTTGGCCTCGACATGGCGCACCGGCCTTCCGCAGGAGTCCATCCGGCCGTCGTGCTCGTCGGGTCCCAGCACGGTCGCGAGCGGGCCGATCTCGCTCTGCCCGAAGCAGTTGTAGAACGCCAGCCCCGGCAGCCGTTCGTGGAGTCTTTCGAGCACGGGCACCGGCATGATGGAGGCGCCGTAGTACGCCTTGCGCAGCGCGCTCAGGTCGCGGGTGGCGAACTCGGAGTGGTTCGCGAGACCGATCCACACGGTCGGCGGGGCGAAGAGGCTGTCGGCGCGTCCCGCCTCGACCAGGTCGAAGACCGTCACCGCGTCGGGCGCGTCGATGATGGTGTTCTCCGCGCCCACCGCCAGATACGGCAGCAGGAACACATGCATCTGGGCGGAGTGGTAGAGCGGCAGCGAGTGGACGGGCCGGTCGCTCTGCCGGAGGTCGAGGGCCTCGATCGCGCTGTCGTACTCGTGGGCCAGCGCCCGGTGCGTCATCATCGCGCCCTTGGGCAGCGCGGTGGTTCCGGAGGTGTAGAGCAGTTGCACCAGGTCGCGGGCGTCCCGGTCGGGGTCGTACGACTGGGGAGTGCCCAGCGCCGCGAGCAGCGAGTCGTCGGCGTTGCGCAGGGTTCGTACGGCCATGTCGTCGGGGATCCGCGGGACGAGATCCGGGTCGGCCAGCACCAGCGAACTCCCCGACTGGCGAAGGATGTACGCGAGGTCGTCGCCGGTGAGGTTGTGGTTCACGGGTACGTGCACAAGCCCGGCGCGGGCGCATGCCAGGAAGGCGATCAGGTAGGCGTCGGAGTTGTGGCCGTAGGCGGCGACGCGGTCGTACTGGCCCAGTCCGTGGGCGGTCAGGACCGCGGCGGTGGTGGACACGGCGGCGTCCAGTTCGGCATACGTCCAGGACCGGTCGCGGTACCGCACTGCGGTGCGGTCGGGGGTGCGCTGTGCGCTGCCGCGCACGATTCCGTCGACTGTGCTGTTGCGTACACCTGTCATGGCGCGATCCTGGGCGGCGCCGAGGCGACGGTCAAGACCTCGGATACCGAACGGGATGTTGACACCGTTCGCCTCGGCTGACTGCATGGACCAACCAGCCTTCACCGCAGTCCCGTTGGGAGGCACGTTACTCTTCCGCACCCGCCTGAGACACCTTGCGCTGACCGGCGCGGCGCTCGCCACCGTGGTGGCCGCGCTGCCGCCCGCCACGGCGGCTGACAGCCGCGAACGGCATCTGTCCGGCGGTGGTCTGTCCGCCGTCATCCGCTACGCCGTACATGGCATCCCGCACATCGTCGCCGGCAACTACGCGAGTCTCGGCTTCGGCACCGGCTGGGCGCAGGCCGCCGATCAGGTGTGCGGTCCTCGCCGACGGGTTCGTCACGGGCCGGCCGGTGGTGCCCGAGGTGTAGTTCATGACCCAGCCGAGCGAACGGTCGGCGGGCACCGACTCCGGCTGTCCGTCAAGGAGTTCGGCGTACGGGCGAAAGCCCGGGACACTGCCCACGGCATAGCGGGGGGCGGGCAGCTTGGCCTCGTCTGCGGCCGCGGTGGCCGCTTCGGCGAACCGCTCGTGCGCGATGAGCACCTTGGCCCCCGAGTCGCCGACGATCCACGCGATCTCGGGGCCGACGAGGTGGTGGTTGACGGGGACGAGGTAGAGGCCGGCCTGGGAGGCGGCGAGGTAGGCGGTGAAGCGTTGGCGAGCAGTTTATCGGGTAGCCGAAGGCGACGTCGTTGGGGTGGTTGACAGCACCCGGGCCCGGCAAGAAAGTTTCATTGCCGTGTCAGATCCCGAAAGATACTTTCAGGAAGGGTTCCGGATGACAGAGGACGCAGCGGGCAGAGGGATCAGCCGCCGGAGGCTGGGCAGCGGAGTACTGGCGCTGGGCGGGGCGCTCGCGCTGGCGCCGATCCCCTTCGCGGAGGCGGCGTCGGGCTCGGGTTCAGGATCAGGATCAGGTTCGGCTTCGGGGTCGGGCAGCGCCTCGGGGGTCGAAAGCGGATCCGGGCGGCCGACTCTGCGACGCGGCTCCGCCGAGCGGGCCGGGCTGATCCCCGGCCATCTGGACCGACTCGTCGCCGACGCCGAGAAGTTCCTCGCGCCCTCCCCCAAACACCCGTGGTACGCGGGAGCTGTGCTGCTCGCGGGGCGCGGCGGCACGGTGGCGCTGCACCGCCCCATCGGCAAGGCCGTGCGCTACGCGGCGTACGACGAGAAGACCGACACGGGCGTGGAGTTCCCGGCCGACCGGCAGATCTCGATGGCCGAGGACACCGTCTTCGATCTGGCGTCGGTCTCCAAGCTGTTCACCTCGATCCTCGCCGTGCAGCAGATCGAGCGGGGCACGCTGGAGCTGGAGGCCACCGTCGCCTCCTACCTCCCCAACTTCGGGGGCGCGGGCAAGCAGGACATCACCGTGCGCCAGCTGCTGACCCACACCTCCGGGTTCCGCGCCTGGATTCCGCTGTACAAGGAGCCGACGCGGGAGGGGAAGCTCCGGCTGTTGTGGAACGAGGCCCCGGCCAGCGCTCCCGGCACCAAATACCTCTACTCCGACCTCAATCTGATCTCGCTGCAACTGATCCTGGAGGAGATCACCGGTCACTCTCTGGATGTGCTGCTCCAGAGCGAGATCACTGCTCCGCTCGGGATGCACCGCACTCGCTTCAACCCACCCGCCTCCTGGAAGCCGAAGATGGCGGCCACCGAGGACGCCCGGCTGCCCTGGTCGGGCCTGGACCGCGGACTGGTCTGGGGCGAGGTGCACGACGAGAACGCGTACAGCTTCGGCGGCGTCGCAGGCCACGCCGGCGTCTTCTCCTGCGCCTGGGACCTCGCGATCCTCGCCCGTACCCTTCTCAGCGGCGGTGTCTACGGACGGTCCCGCATCCTGCGCCCGGCGTCCGTGGAGCTGATGTTCACCGACTTCAACACCGCCTTCCCCGGCGACGAACACGGCCTCGGCTTCGAGCTCTACCAGCACTGGTACATGGGTGCGATGGCCACACCCCGCACCGCCGGCCACACCGGCTTCACCGGCACCAGCCTGGTCCTCGACCCGACCACCGACTCCTTCCTGATCGTGCTCGGCAACTCCGTTCACCCGGTGCGCAGTTGGCGCTCCGGCAGCGCCCCGCGCGTCGCCGCCGCCAACAACATGGCCCGCGCCGTGGCCGTCCGGCCCGCGCACGGACGGACCGCCTGGTTCTCCGGCATGGCGGGCTCCACATCCGCGACGCTCACCCTGCCCGCGCTCGCACTCGCCTCGGAGCAGGCGCGGCTGCGGTGTTCGCTCTGGTGGGACACCGAGCCGGGTTCGGACGCCCTGTTCCTTGAAGCGTCGGCGGACGACGGGGCGACCTGGAAGGCAGTGCCGTTCACCACCGTGCGCAAGTCGGCGGAGCCGCAGCCGCACCCATCGGGGTCGGTGACCGGCTGGTCAGGGCGTGTCTGGCAGCTGCTGACCGCGGATCTCTCCGCGTGGTGCGGCGGCGCGAAGGTGCGGCTGCGCTGGCGGTATACGACCGACCAGCTCTATGTGGGCCGCGGGGTGTACGTGGACGGCCTGCGCGTCGAGGACCGCGGGCATCCGGTCTTCGACGAGGCCAGGCCCGGCGACGCCGCCATGATCGAGGCCAACGGCTGGGCGGCGTCCCGGGACTGACTCTCGTCAGCGACAGGTCACCGGCCGAGCGCCGCCATCGCGGCGTTGTGTCCCGGCACCCCGCTGACCCCGCCGCCCCGGACGGCGCCCGCCCCGCACAGCAGCACATTGGCGTGCGCCGTCTCGACGCCCCACCGGCCCGTGGACTCGGTGGCGTAGGGGAAGGCGAGATCGCGGTGGAAGATATGGCCGCCGGGCAGCCGCAGCTCCCGTTCGAGATCGAGCGGCGTCTTCGCCTCGATGCAGGGCTCGCCGTGCTCGTCGAGTGCGAGGCAGTCGGCGATCGGCTCGTCCAGGTGGGCGTCCAGCTCGGCGAGGGTGGCGGCCAGCAGTTCGGTGCGCGCCGCGTCGTTGTCGGCGGCGCAGAGGCGGGCCGGGGTGTGCAGTCCGAAGAGGGTCAGCGTCTGGTAGCCCTGCGCCGCGAGCTCCGGACCGAGGATCGACGGGTCGGTCAGCGAGTGGCAGTAGATCTCGGACGGCGGCGCGCTGGGCAGCCGTCCCTCGGCAGCCTCCCGGTACGCGGTCGCCAACTGCCCGTATCCCTCGGAGACATGGAACGTCCCGGAGAATGCGTCGTGCGGGTCGACGGAGCGGTCGCGCAGCCGCGGCAGTCGGCGCAGCAGCATATTGACCTTGAGCTGGGCGCCCTCCGCGGGAGCGGGAGGCTCCTCGCCGAGCAGCGCGGCCAGTTCCTGGGGCGAGGCGTTCACCAGCACCTGTCGGGCCGCGACCGTGCCCGCTGCGCCGGGCGTTCGGAAGGTGATCTCGGACCGTTCGTCGTCGGTCTCGATCCGGGTCGCCTCGTGCCGCACCACGATCTCCGCGCCCGCGTCCCGCGCAGCCGCCGCAAGTGCGTCTGTCAGCGCGCCCATGCCGCCCACCGGCACGTCCCAGTCCCCCGTGCCGCCGCCGATCACGTGGTACAAGAAGCACCGGTTCTGGATCAGCGACGGGTCATGGGCGTCGGCGAAGGTGCCGATCAGGGCGTCGGTCAGCACCACGCCGCGTACGAGATCGTCGGCGAACCGCTTCTCGATGGCCACGCCGATCGGCTCTTCGAAGAGCGTCCGCCACGCCGTCTCGTCGTCGATGCGCGCACGCAGCGCCTCGCGCGTCGGCAGCGGCTCGGTAAGGGTGGGGAACACCCGCCCGGCGACCCGGCCGGTCATCCCGTAGAACTCCTGCCAGGACGCGTACTCCCGCTCCCCACCGGTGAGCCGGGCGAACGACTCCCGGGTGCGGTCCCCGCCGACGAGCAGACCGCCGCTGCCCTTCGGGGTGTACGAGGAGACAGTGCGTTTGCGGACGGTGAAGTTCAACCCCAGCTCGCGCACGATCTTGTCCGGGAGCAGCGACACGAGGTAGGAGTAGCGCGAGAGCCGGGCGTCGACCCCCTCGAAGGGGCGGGTGGAGACGGCCGCTCCGCCGGTGTTTCCACGGCGTTCCAGGACGAGGACGGAGCGTCCGGCGCGGGCGAGGTAGGCGGCGGCGACCAGGCCGTTGTGGCCGCCGCCGACGATCACGACGTCGTACGAAGTGTGTGCGGGCATGGCCGGACCCTAACCGCTATCGGCCCTGCGCGCCCCGCTGCTGCCGCAGCGCCGCCACCCGCCGGTACAGCTCCACCGCCTCGGCGTGCCTGCCGAGCTGCTCCAGACAGTGCGCTTCATCATTGCGGCTGGCCAGCGCGTCGGGGTGGTCCGTGCCGAGCACCCGCTCGCGGGCCTCGGCGACCTGGCCGTAGACGGTCAGCGCGTCCGCCCAGCGGCCCAGCCAGCCGAGGCCCACGGCGACTTCCCGGCGGCTGACGAGGGTGTCGGGGTGGTCTGCGCCAAGGACCCGCTCGCGCAGGGCGCACACGTCGCGCGCCTCGGCCAGGGCCTCGTCCCAGCGGGCGAGCCGGCCGAGATTCACCCCGAGGCCGTGTCGGGCGCGCAGCGTCTCGGGGTCGTCGGGCCCGTGGACGCGAGTGCGGTCGTCGACCAGGTCGCGGTACAGCTCCAGGGCCTCCGCGCTGCGGCCGAGCCGGCCGAGGCTGATGCCGACCTCGTAGCGGGCGGCGAGGGTGTCGGGGTGGTCTGCGCCCAGTGCCCGAGCGCGCGCGACGGCCACTTCCCGGTAGGTCTGCAGCGCCTCGGTCCAGCGCCCCAACTGGCCAAGTGCGTACGCGACTTCGTACCGCGTGACCAGGGTGTCGGGGTGCTCGGCGCCGAGCACCCGGGCGCGCGCGGCCACGACGTCGTACGCCATCCGGTAGGAGTCCTCGAGCCGTCCCAGCCTGCTGAGGTTGAAGGCGAGGTTGTGCCGGCAGCGCAGGGTGTCTGGGTGGTCGTGGCCAACGGTGCGCTCGCGGGAGTCCAGAACCGCGGCGTACACCTCGTGGGCCTCGAAGTGCCGTGCGAGCTGGCCGAGGACGTACGCCATCTCCTGGCGGGCGGCGAGCGTCTCGGGGTGGTCTGCGCCCATGGTCCGCTCGCGCCCCTCCGCGACCCGGCCGAACTCCCGCAGGGCATCGGCGGCGCGCCCGGTCCTGCTCAGCGTGAAGCCGACCTCGTAGTGGCTGGCCAGGGTGTCCGGGTGGTCGGGGCCCAGGGCGTGCTCGCGCTCGGCGGCGACCGCGCGGTGCACTTCGCCGGCCTCCTCCCAGCGGCCGAGCCGGCCGAGGCTGAGGCCCGCGTTGTGACGGCCGGCGAGGACGGCGAGCAGTTCGGGCGGCGGCGTGGGGCGCTCGGGCCTGGCCCGGGGCGGCAGGAGCGGGCCGCCGCGCGGATAGGTGTGCGTGGTCCACTCGCCGGTCAGCCCCGCGGTGTGGTCGGGCAGGGCGGGCCGCAGCAGGGAGGTGCCGGTCGCCTTGTGGCCGGTGGTCATGCCACGGGTCCAGGACGGCAGCCGCGGCTCGCGCGAGGGCGGCTGCTCGGGGCGGGTCCCGGGCACGATGGAGTGCGCCTGGCGCGCGGCGGCGCCGATCCGTCGGCGCAGGTCCTTGGCGTCGGTGGGCCGCGCCTCGGGGGTCTTGGCGAGCAGGTCGAGGACGATCCGCTGGAAGTACTCGGGTATCTCGGACCGGTGGGTGCGAAGCGGCTGCGGCGGGGTGTCGCGGTGGCCGACGAGCACCGCCCAGGCGTCGTCGTGGTCGAAGGGCGGGGCGCCGGTGGCGATCTCGTACAGCACACAGCCCAGTGAGTACAGATCGCTGCGATGGTCGACATGGCTGCCGCTGATCTGCTCGGGCGACATGTAGTGCGGGGTGCCCATGGCGATGCCGGTGCCGGTGAGCCTGGACGTGAAGCCGATGTCCGCGCCGAGGCGGGCGATGCCGAAGTCACAGATCTTCACCGCGCCGTCGGTGAGCCGCATGATGTTGGCGGGCTTCAGGTCACGGTGGACGATGCCCTGTTCATGGGTGTAAGCGAGCGCGTCGGCGATCTGCTCGGCGATGTCGACGATATCGGGCACCGGCAGCGGATACCGTTTGTTCTCCTCCAGCAGCTGGCTGAGATTGCGGCCCTCCAGCAGCTCCATGACGAGGTAGAGCACTCCCTCGTGTTCGCCGAAGTCGTGGACGACTGTCACCCCGCGGTGCTGGAGTGCCGCGGCGACCCGCGCCTCGCGCCTGAAACGCTCCCGCAGCACCCGGGTGAAGTCCTGGTCGTGCTGGGGTCCCAGCGGCTTGAGGCACTTGACCGCGACGCGCCGCCCGAGGGACTCGTCGCGGGCCCGCCACACCTCGCCCATGCCCCCGCGCCCGATGACGTCGAGCAGCCGGTAGCGGCCTTGGATCAGCCTGGATTCCGCCATCGCGTGCTGTCGCCCCCGTCGCTGAGCTGCGCCCTCCTCGGCCCGTCCAGTATGGCCTCCTGTCTGCGGAGTTTGTACGGGGCAGGGCGGGCGCCGGAGCCGAGTCGCGCCATCGCTTTCAAGATGTGACCTGGCGGCAGTTGCCAGCGCAGGCGGGAAGGAATGCAGCGCAGCAGGTTGCCCGTTGCGATGAGTTGATGCGTGACGCCTTCGGGGGCGGGGGCTGGTCTGCCGTACAGCTCATGGGCGTAAGGGGGCAGCGCGTTGTACGCGAGTGCGGCCACGCGCCGCCACAGCAGGTCGCGCGCCGGGGCGAGCAGAGGGTTGATGGGCGGCCGTTGCAGGAAGTCGTCGACGTCGTATGCCTCGGGTCCGGCGGCGAGCTCGGGACGCACCCGGTCGAAGTAGGCGGCGAGCTCCCCGGCGGATGCGGGCACCTCGGCCGGGTCGAGGCCGACCAGGCGTGCGCTTTCGCGCTGTTCGGCGAGGTAGCGGTCGGCCTGGGCGTCGCTGAGCGGGATGCCCGAGCGGCGCCCGACGTCGAGATACGAGCCGACCTCGGCGCAGTGCACCCACAGCAGCAGCTCCGGCTCGTCGACGCCGTAGCGCTCGCCCGTGACGGGGTCGGTGGCCCCGAGGTGGGTGTGGATGCGGCGGACCCGGGTGCCCGCCTTCTCCGCGGCTTCGCTGGTGCCGTAGGTGATGGTGCCGACGAAGTTCGCGGTGCGCAGGAGACGGCCCCAGGCGTCCTTTCTGAAGTCGCTGTTCTGTATGACTCCGCGGACGGCGCGGGGGTGCAGCGCCTGGAGGTACAGCGCGCGCACCCCGGCATCCAGCCGCGCCGTCACCGCCGAGCGCGGCACCGACCCCTGCCCCGGATCCTGGAGGTGTACGCGGGAGTCCAGCGAGCCACTGCGCTCG
>NZ_JBSFMS010000056.1:0-38847 GCF_053599675.1 Streptomyces sp. NPDC000880
CGCGCGCACCTGACGGGTGAGGTTCCCGGCCATCTCGTTCACCGACTCGGTGAGATCGCGCCAGGTTCCGTCGACGTCCCGCACCCGGGCCTGACAGGACGCCGTCCACGACCTTGCGGTCGAGGTCGTCGGTGTTGGACCACAGCCGGGTGAAGAGCTCTTCGACGCGGATGCGGGACTGGCGGCAGAAGACGTCGGCCAGTTGGTACGCCTCGCGGCCGTGTTCCCCAGTGGTGCGCAGCAGTTCGGCGCGTACGCAGGCCGCGCTCATCGCGAACAGCTCAGCGCCGATGTCGACGATCCGGCCGAGGAAGCCCTGCTTGGTCTCCATCCGGCCCTGCCAGCGGGACATCGCGTAGAACGTGGAGCGCGCGAGTTTGCGGGCCGAGCGCTCGACGTAGCGCAGATGCCCGGAGAGGTCCGGAAGCCCGGCCGGGTGGAACTCGTTGTACGTACGGGGGAGTTGGCCCGGTCCCGTGACCAGCTTGGGGAGCCAGCGGGCGTAGAAGGCCGCGGCGTTCGCGCCCGCCTTCGCCTTGGCGGACAGGGGCTTGTCGGGGTCGATGATGTCGCCGGCCACGGCGAGGTGGGCGTCGACCGCCTCGCGGGCGATCAGCAGATGCATGATCTCGGTCGAGCCCTCGAAGATGCGGTTGATGCGCATGTCGCGCAGCATCTGCTCGGCGGGAACGGCCCGTTCACCGCGAGCCGCGAGGGACTCCGCCGTCTCGAAGCCGCGGCCGCCACGGATCTGGACCAGCTCGTCGGCCATCAGCCAGCCCATTTCGGAGCCGTAGAGCTTGGCGAGCGCCGCTTCGATGCGGATGTCGTTGCGGTTCTCGTCGGCCATCTGCGAGGAGAGGTCGACGACCGCTTCGAGGGCGAAGGTGGTCGCGGCGATGAAGGAGATCTTGGTGCCGACGGCCTCGTGCTGCGCGACCGACTTGCCCCACTGCTCCCGGACAGCCGACCACTCTCGGGCGATCTTCAGGCACCACTTGCCGGCGCCGACGCACATAGCGGGCAGCGAGAGACGGCCGGTGTTGAGGGTGGTGAGGGCGATCTTGAGGCCGGCGCCCTCGGGGCCGATGCGGTTCGCGGCGGGGACGCGCACCTGGTGGAAGCGGGTGACGCCGTTCTCGAGGCCCCGCAGGCCCATGAACGCGTTGCGGTTCTCGACGGTGATGCCCTCGCTCGCCGCTTCGACGACGAAGGCGGTGATGCCGCCCTTGCGACCCTCCGACCTGGGGACGCGGGCCATGACGACGAGGAGGTCGGCGACGACGCCGTTCGTCGTCCAGAGCTTGACGCCGTCGAGGATGTACGAGTCCCCGTCCGGGACGGCTGTGGTGGCGAGGCGGGCGGGGTCGGAGCCGACATCCGGCTCGGTGAGCAGGAAGGCGGAGATGTCGGTACGGGCGAGGCGCGGCAGGAACGCGTCCTTCTGCTCCTGCGTGCCGAAGATCTTCAGAGGTTGTGGTACGCCGATCGACTGATGGGCGGAGAGCAGAGCGCCCAGCGCCGGGTTCGCGGAGCCGACCAGGGCCAGCGCCTTGTTGTAGTACACCTGGGTGAGGCCGAGGCCGCCGTACTTGATGTCGATCTTCATGCCGAGCGCGCCGAGCTCCTTGAGCCCGTTGATCACCTCGTCGGGGATCCGCGCCTCGCGCTCGATGAGCGCGCCGTCGATCTTCGTCTCACAGAAGTCGCGGAGTTTCGTGAGGAATTCCTCGCCCCGCCGGGTGTCCTCACCTGCGGGCATCGGATGCGGATGGATCAGATCGAGGCGGAAGCGGCCCAGGAACAGCTCCTTGGCAAAGCTTGGCTTGCGCCAGTCCTGTTCGCGCGCGGCCTCGGCGACCTGTCGTGCTTCGCGCTCACTGACCTTCGGTGGCTGGGTCTTCTGGAGTGGAGCGGACATGAGGCTCACCTCGCCGCGAGTCGGGGGTCTTCCAGGGCTTCGGCCAGGGCGCGGGGGCGCGCTGTACCGACCGGTGCTACTCGTCCGTAGTACCCGATTCCAGCCCTCTCCACCAGTCTCCGTACGGCAGTGGAGCTACGGCGACGGAGCTACGGCGACGGCCGGAGCCCCCGCACAGTGGGCTCCGGCCGTCGTCCGTGGCGTACGGGCGTTACAGCGCCAGACCGGTGAGGACCAGCACTCGCTCGTACGTGTAGTCGTCCATCGCGTAGCGCACACCCTCGCGGCCGACGCCGGACGCCTTGGCGCCGCCGTACGGCATCTGGTCCGCGCGGTACGACGGCACATCGCCGATGATCACGCCGCCGACCTCGAGGGCCCGGTGGGCGCGGAAGGCGGTCTGCACGTCATGCGTGAACACCCCTGCCTGCAGTCCGTACTTGGAGTCGTTGACGGCCGCGAAGGCCTCGGCCTCGCCGTCGACCTTCTTGACCGTGAGAACGGGTCCGAAGACCTCCTCACAGGCGATGGTGGAGTCCGCGGGGACGTCGGCGAGGACGGTGGGCGCGTAGGACGCGCCGTCGCGCTTGCCGCCGGCCAGCAGCTTCGCGCCCGCCTGGACCGCCTCATCCACCCAGGATTCGACGCGCTTGGCGGCGTCCTCGCTGACCAGCGGGCCGACGTCGGTGGCGGAGTCTGACGGGTCGCCGGTGACCTGGGCCTCTACGGCCGCGACGATCTTCGGCAGCAGACGGTCGTAGACCGTGGCGTCGGCGATCACACGCTGCACGGAGATACAGGACTGGCCGCCCTGGTAGTTGGAGAAGGTGGCGATACGGGTCGCGGCCCAGTCCAGGTCCTGCACGCCGGCGAAGTCTCCGAGGACGACGGCCGCGCCGTTGCCGCCCAGCTCCAGGGTGCAGTGCTTGCGCGGCACCGAGTCCATGATCGCGTAACCGACCTTGTCGGAGCCGGTGAAGGAGATCACCGGCAGGCGCTCGTCCTGCACGAGGGCGGGCATCTTGTCGTTCGGGACCGGGAGCACCGACCAAGAGCCCGCGGGGAGCTCCGTCTCGGCCAGCAGCTCGCCGATGATCAGCCCGGACAGCGGGGTCGCCGGGGCGGGCTTGAGGATGATCGGCGCGCCGACCGCGATCGCCGGGGCGATCTTGTGGGCGCAGAGGTTCAGCGGGAAGTTGAACGGCGCGATGCCAAGGACGACGCCCTTGGGGAAGCGGCGGGTCAGCGCGAGCCGGCCGACTCCGCCGGCGTCTGTGTCCAGGCGCTGGGCCTCGCCGCCGTTGAAGCGGCGGGCCTCCTCGGCCGCGAAGCGGAAGACGGAGACGGCGCGGCCGACCTCGCCGCGGGCCCACTTGACCGGCTTGCCGTTCTCGGCGGAGATCAGCTGGGCGATCTCCTCGGTGCGCTCGACGAGGCGGCGGGACACGTGGTCGAGGGCGGCGGCGCGGACATGGGCCGGGGTGGCCGCGAACTCGTCCCGCACGGCGTGTGCGGCGGCGACGGCCGCCTCGACCTGGGCGTCGGTGGGGACGGAGACCTGACCGACGAGGCGGCCGTCCCAGGGGGAGGTGACGTCGAAGGTTGCCTCGCCGGTGGCCTGGCGGCCGGCGAGCCAGAAGGCGTGAGTGGAAGTCATGTGCGGGTCCCGGCCCTTCCGAAGTAGTGGGGGTTGTCTCCGCCCCACCGTAGGACCGTGGGGGCGGAGAGTCGTTTGTCCGGCGTGGAGTGTGGGGGTGGGCGGGCGCGCCAAATTGGCGGGGAGCGGGCTCATTTCGGGGGCGGGCCCGCAGCCGGGGAGCCGGCGCTTGCCCCGGGGCCCGCAACTCCCCCACGGCCCCAGGCCCGCCCGCGGCGCCGCAGCTACCGCGCGTGGGGCATGCCCGCAAACGCCCGGGGGCGCCTGCTGCGCGGCGCGCAGACGCCGCGGCCTCAATGCCCGGCAGCCGCACGGAGCAGGCGTGTCTCCCCGACGGGGCAGGACCCAAGCTCCCAGCCGCGCCCGGTAAGGCAGGCCGGCCCCCGGCTCTCCGGCGAGCTTGCTGCGCGGCGCGCTGCCGCCACGGCTTCGGAGCGGCGGCAGCCGCACGGAGCGGGCGCCTCGCCCAGGTGCCCTATTCGGACGCCGCCGACGTCGTCTTCAGGGCCAGCCACAGCTCCATACGCACGTCCGGGTCGTCCAGCGAGCGGCCCAGAATCTCCTCGACCCGGCGCATCCGGTAGCGCAGCGTATGGCGGTGTACTCCCAGGTCGGCGGCTGCCGCGTCCCACTGGCCGTGGCGCGAGAGCCAGGCGCGCAGGGAGGCCACCAGGTCGCCGCGGCCGGTCGCGTCGTGTTCGTACAGTGCGCGCAGCATGCCGTCGGCGAAGGCGCGCACCGCGTCGTCGGCGAGCAGCGGGAGGACCGATCCGGCGGCAAGTTCCTCGTGCTCGACGAGGGCGCGGCCGCGCCGCCGGGCGACCGAGAGCGCCTGTTCGGCCTGTTTGTACGCGCCCGCGGCAGCTATCGGCCCGGTCGGCGCGGAGAGCCCGACGACCACCTCGGCGTCCTCGGCCTCCTTCTCCGCGTACGCCGCGGTGCAGGCCGCGACGACCGCACCGCCGTCCGCGGCCAGCACCACCAGTCGGTCATCCATGTCCGGCACGCCGAGCAGCGGCTCCCCGGCCCTGGCCGCCGCCGACTCCAACGACTCGGCGAAGGCCTGGAGCGGGTGCTCGGCGGCCGGGTCGGGCTCACCCGCGGGCTCGGCGATCAGCAGCCGGAAGGGTGCGTCGAGCAGCCCGCCGTACAGATCTCCGGCGACCGCGCGCGCATGGTCCTGCTGGCCGGAGAGCAGCATGCGCAGCACCGCCGCGCCGAGCCGCTGTTCCGCCTCCTGGAGCGAGCGGGAGCGCTCCGTGGAGAGGGTCAGCAGGGCGACGGCGGAGTGCACGGCGTACCGCTCGGCGGTGCCGAGCGGCGCTCCGGTGCCGACGGCCAGCGCGCCGCGCACCCGCCGCCCGGTGCCCAGCGACTGCAGTTCGACCCGGTCGTCGTCGGTGTCGCCGACCACCGCGCTCGCGGGCGCGGACCGCTCGCGCAGCCGCTCCACGTCGGCGGTGAGCCGGGCGGCCCGCCGCGCGGCCCATTCGGGCGCTGCCGCGACGACGGCGCCGGACGCGTCGTACAGCGCGGCCCAGCCCTCGACGTGCGCGGCGAGGCGGCCGACGACCGCGGCGGGACCCTCGGCGAGCGCGGCCCGCGTCAGCTCCCGCTGCGCCTCGAAACCGGCCGTCACCGCGCGGTACTGGTCGGCGGCGATCGCGGCGGAGACCGCCTTGCTGATGGCGAGGAAGGGGGTCCGGCGCGGTACGGCGAGGAGCGGAAGGTCCTCCTCCTTCGCGGCCTCGACGAGCGCGTCCGGAATGTCGTCGTAGTACACGCCGACCGCGAAACCGAGCCCGACGACGCCCGCGCCCACCAGCCTGCGCACATAGCGACGCATCGCCTCGCGGTCCTCGGCCTCCAGGGTCATCGCCGTGACGAGCAGCAGCTCGCCGCCCTCCATGTACGGCACGGGGTCGGCGAGTTCGCTGACATGCGCCCAGCGCACGGGCGTCTCGAGCCGGTCCTCCCCGGCGCGCACGGTCAGTTTGAGCGCCGAGTGCTGGACGAGCGAGGCAAGCGTGGGCGGCATGGGGACCGTAGGCCCTTCAAACAGGCGGAGCGATGATTTCGCCGTCCCGTATGAACGGCGTACATCGATTCTGCCAGGGCGTAGCAGTGCGTGGCTCGGGTCAGGTCCTCAGATCCACCAGAAGGGGCGGCGCGTGCTCGCCCCGTACGGTCGTCAGCGAAAGCACCGCGTGCCCGGCAGGCACGGCGTGCGCGAGGTCGGACGCCGACCAGCGGGCCCGCTCGACCTCCCGCACGGTGATCGCCTCGGCGGTGGCCGTCTTACCGGTGACCAGACGGCGCATCATGTGCAGCGCCTTGGTGAGGGGCTCGTCGGAGATGATCTGCCGGTTGGTGACGTCCCGGGTCTGCACCCATTCAGTGCCCCAGGTCTCGGCGAACCGGCCTCCGTCCCAGGGCGCGAGCCCGGCGAACGCCATCCGGCAGCCGACCGCGCCGAGCAGCGGGCCGCGCAGCGGCTCAGGCACATCCTCCAGAGTGCGCAGCGCGAAGACCACGCCGGCGTTGGCGGAGCGCAGCCGCTGCACCGCACGCACCGAGTCGGCGGTGACGGTGTAGGTCGCGTCGTCCAGAACGAGAGCGGCGAACAGCGACCGGTCGGAGCGGGTCAGCGCGGCCTCGGTGAACTGGGCGAGAACCAGGCGCGCGATGATCCGCGAGGCCTCGGCGTGGCCGCGCTCGGGAAGGTCGACGCGGACCCGCAGCGGGTGCTCGATGGCGCGCAACGAGAACTGCCGGCCGCCGCCATCAGTACGGAAGAAGTGCGCGAACGCGGGCCGGTCCAGGAAGGAAATCCGCTCGGCGAGCAGTACGCCGATGTCGTCGGCACGGGCCGACTGCCGCTCCCTGGCGTCCAGTTCACGTAGCTGGGCGGCGGCACCGGGGTCGGCGGCGGCCTCCAGGGCGGTGCGCAGCGCGCCGACCGCGGCGGGCACGGCGCCGAGCAGCTCACGCAGCTCGGGTACGGCGGGGAAGTGCCCGTGGACGCACTGGTACGGCCCGATCAGCTGGGCCAGCGCGGTGGCGGCGCGCCGGCTGTCACCGCCGGGGAGAGTGGCGGCGACATCCCCGACGAGGGCTTCGGCGAGCATCCGGGCGGCCTCGTCGGGGTCGTCGGCACCGCCATAGAGGTCGAGGTCGTGGGTGGAGTCGGGGCGGCCGACGCCGATGACGAGGTCGAAGGCGTCGTCGGGGGCGAGGCCGGTGCCGTACGCCGTGACGGCGACGACGGCCGCACGGTTGGCGATCGCGAGCAGGCACATCGACTCGACGACGGGCCGCACAAGACGCACGCTTTTGCCGGACCCGGAGGGCCCGACGGCGAGCAGCGAGGTGCCGAGGAGGGCGGGTTCAAGGGCAACGCCGGTGGTGCGGCGGGCGTAGGGGTTGCGAGGGTCGTCGACGGCGGTGCCGATCTTGACCTGTGCGGTGGCCAGGTCGTGGGTGGCGGTGCGGACGGGCAGGTCGCGAACGCCGGAGGGGTGGGCGCAGGCGGCCGGGCCGTGCTTGCGCACCGTGTCGGTGAAGGCGACGAGCCGTTCAGGACGGGCGTGGACGCCCTGCCAGGCGCGCCGGATCCGTGTGTAGTCGACATCGCCGAGCGCGCCCGAGCGGGTGGCTTCGGCGAGGCTCTGCGCCGCGTCGTTCAGGCCGGCCGCGCGCAGCTCGGGCCAGTCGGCGGGGTCGGCCTCCGGGGGGGGCGCCGGGGCCGTGACCGGCTTGTCGGCGCGGCGCACATAGCGGTGCCAGATCTCCGGTACGTGGCCGATCCGGGCGAAGAACACGAGCAGGGCGCCGCCGACGATCGCGTAGTAGATGTAGCTGGCCGTGGCCCAGGTCGGCGGGTCGGAGCGCCAGGAGTCGGGGGTCAGGACGAGGAGCGGCCAGATCCAGTAGCTGCCGAGATAGCCGTTCCACAGGAGCGACCACAGCAGCCAGCCGCTGAGCAGTGCGATGAGGGCGCCGACGAAGAGGCGGCGGGCCGGGACGAGCTCGGGCTCCTCCTCGGGGCGGGCGCGGTGGCCGAGGCGCCAGATGCCGGGGTCGGCGGCGGGGCGCGGGGTGCGGAGCCAGTCGACGACGGCGGGGCGGGTAGTGGGCGCGTGGCCGGGGACGGCGGGGATCCCGGGGACGACCGGTAGCCTCGCCGGCCGTGGCACCGGGTTGGGCCGCGTGCCGCGTGCGTCGAATGTGCCTTCGGAATCCATGAACCGCTGCCCCCCTGACCAACCAGGCCCGCTCTGTGCACCCGTCAATCTAGTGCCCCTGCCCGGGTAGTTCACTGATTCACCTCGCGCGGGCGGTCCAGCCAGTGCCTGCTGCCCTGCTTCTCGGCCGTGGTCAGGGGTTGTCCCAGGAAAGACACAGCACCGACCCCGGTGGTATCGCGCCAGGCCGGGGCCCCTCCGCCCGGCAACGCGCACCCGGACCCGCCCGCCCCAAGCCGCCGCCCACCTATGTCCGGCGCGGACAACGACACACCCCGAACACTCCCGAACGGCGCATGCCCGGCCCCCTCTGACGCGCCTAGCCTGCGGAGAAGGAGAAGTAGCGTCCGGAACACCCCCAGGAGCCCCTCATGACCGCAATCCCGCAGGAGCGCCGCGTCATCACCGCCATCCCCGGCCCGAAGTCGATCGAGCTGCAGGCCCGCCGTACCGCCGCGGTCGCCGGCGGTGTGGGGTCCGTGCTGCCCGTGTTCACCGCGCGCGCCGGCGGCGGTGTCATCGAGGACGTGGACGGCAACCGCCTCATCGACTTCGGCTCCGGCATCGCCGTGACCTCCGTCGGCGCCTCCGCCGAGGCCGTCGTACGCCGCGCGTCCGCACAGCTCGCCGACTTCACCCACACCTGTTTCATGGTCACGCCCTACGAGGGGTACGTCGAGGTCGCCGAGGCGCTCGCCGAGCTGACGCCGGGCGACCACGCGAAGAAGTCCGCGCTGTTCAACTCCGGCGCAGAGGCCGTCGAGAACGCCGTGAAGATCGCCCGTGCCTACACCAAGCGCCAGGCCGTCGTCGTCTTCGACCACGGCTACCACGGCCGGACCAATCTGACGATGGCGCTGACCGCCAAGAACATGCCGTACAAGCAGGGCTTCGGGCCGTTCGCACCCGAGGTCTACCGGGTGCCCGTGGCGTACGGCTACCGCTGGCTGACCGGTCCCGAGAATGCCGGTGCCGAGGCGTCCGCGCAGGCCATCGACATGATCAACAAGCAGATCGGCGCCGAGAACGTCGCCGCGATCATCATCGAGCCAGTCCTCGGCGAGGGCGGCTTCATCGAGCCGGCCAAGGGCTTCCTGCCCGCGATCTCGCAGTTCGCGAAGGACAACGGGATCGTGTTCGTCGCGGACGAGATCCAGTCCGGCTTCTGCCGCACCGGCCAGTGGTTCGCCTGCGAGGACGAGGGCATCGTCCCGGACCTGATCACCACCGCCAAGGGCATCGCCGGCGGTCTGCCGCTCGCCGCCGTGACCGGCCGCGCCGAGATCATGGACGCCCCGCACGCGGGCGGCCTCGGCGGCACCTACGGCGGCAACCCGGTGGCCTGCGCCGGCGCGCTCGGCGCCATCGAGACCATGAAGGAGCTCGACCTCAACGGCAGGGCGAAGCACATCGAGGAGGTCATGAAGGGCAGGCTCACCGCGATGGCCGAGAAGCTCGACATCATCGGCGACATCCGCGGCCGCGGCGCGATGATCGCGATCGAGCTGGTCAAGGACCGCGACTCCAAGGAGCCGAACCCGGCCGCCACCGCCGCGCTCGCCAAGGCCTGCCACGCCGAGGGGCTGCTGGTCCTCACCTGCGGCACGTACGGCAATGTGCTCCGCTTCCTGCCTCCGCTGGTGATCGGCGAGGACCTGCTCAACGAGGGTCTGGACATCATCGAGCAGGCCTTCGTCGGCGTGTGACCAAACGTCCGACCGACGTCCGACCGACGTCCGATCAAGAGGAACAGTCGGGGCCTGTGAAGAAGGTGTGGGGGGGCGATGGCGGGATGGAGATCCGCCTGTCGGTCCCCCGGCCCCTGCCGTACGGTTTTTACAGATGAGAGAAACACCCCGCTCGCAGGGGACTGCGGGCGACGCCAGGGCGGAGCCTCCCCAGCCTCGCCTTGGTCGTGCCCTCGCGCACACCACTGGAGCTTCTGGCTCCGGAACTCCTCACCGATCGGATGGCCGCCCGCCCCAGACCCCCCGGGGCGCGCGGCAAACCGGTCCGGCCGGCCGCCCCGGAACCACCCCCCCGGTTCCGAGGCGGCCGGCTTCTCTTCTTTCCGGGTCGCTTGTGGCGCTGTACGCCGTCGTCTTCGCGGTGATCACCTGGCAGGTGGCCGCGGACGGACCGCTGCGGTCCCTGGACGAACGCGTCGGGCTCAGAATCGCCGGCCGCGGGCCCCGGATGCTGACCGGTCTGCTGGCCGACCTGGGCAGTATGCAGGTCGCGCTGCCAGTTCTGGGCGCGGCAATCGCGTACGCAGTGTGGCGCGGCCACCGGGCCGAGGCGCTGTACGCCACCCTTGCCATGGCCGCCGTTCCCGCGCTCGTCGCGCCCCTGAAGACCCTGATCGACCGCCAGGGCCCGCTCACCGAGGCGACCGGCTTCTACCCTTCCGGCCATACGGCGACCGCGATGGTGGCCTACTGCGGCGCGGCGATGCTCATCACCCCGTATCTCAGACGCAGATGGGCGATGCCCGTCGCCGTGGTGCTGACCCTGGCGACGGGCATCGGACTCGTCCTGCGCGGCTATCACTGGCCGCTGGACGTCATCGGCAGCTTGTTCCTGTGCGGGATGCTGCTGATCGTCAACTCCATCCGTAGGCGTCGGAGCAAGGCCTCTCGGAGCGCTTCCCCGCGTCAACCCCTGGGTTGACGCCGGAGCCAACCCGCGGGCCAACCCTGCGGCCGACGCTGCGCGGCGCCGCGAACGGCAAGCTCATAGCCATGACGACGACTGACTACCTCATCTCCGCGGCCCTTATCCTCCTCGTGATCCCGCAGATCCGTGGCACCCGCCAGACGCTGCGCAACGCGCTGCTGCCGGTGGTGGCCGTCGCCGCCGCGGCCGCGTACTACCTCAAGTCCTTCCCGACCCAGGGGCACGACGTCCGGCTCGAGGTCATCGGCGTCGTCGCCGGCGCGGTCCTGGGCGTCGCCTGCGGCGCGGCCACCCGCCTGAGCCTCGCCTCGGACGGCGTCCCGCTCGCCAAGGCCGGGGCGGTCGCCGCGCTCCTGTGGATCGTCGGCATGGCCTCGCGCGCCGGATTCGAGTACTGGGCCACCCACAGCGGCTCCGACAGCATCGCGCAGTTCAGCCGCGACAACCTGATCACCGGTTCCGCCGCCTGGACCGCCGCGCTGCTCTTGATGGCCCTGGCGCAGGTCCTGTGCCGGCTCGCCGTGGTGCGCATCAAGGCACGCCAGGGCTCCGCGACCGGCCCCGCGCCGGCCCAGGCCTGAGCCCGTGAGGCCGGCCCTGCCGCGCGCCCCGCACTGGACCCGCTCGCCGGCCTGGACCCACATCCCCGGACCCGGGTCGGCGGCCGTTGATCCGGCCCCTCGCCGCGCCCCTATCCTTCACAGCATGACGGATTCCCCGGACGACCCGCCGGTCGCTGTCAGTCCGCGGCTGGCCGTGGCGCTGGCCCACGCCCGGGACCGGCGCGAGCGCAGGAGCCAGCGTCTGCGACCCGTTTTGTGGGGCATCCTGGCCGCCATCGCCGTCCAGTCCCTGGACGCCAAGCCCGCGCCCGGCGGGAGCGGGGCGCACCTCGGCGTCGCCCTGGTGCTCGCCGGCTGCCTGCTGCCGCTGGCCGCCGTCGCCTCGGGTCTCTGGCAGGTGGTGGCCCCTGTCCCGTGCATCGTGTTCTGTCTGCTGGTCGGGGGGTTCGGGCTCGCGCTCGGCATCATCCAGCCCGGCTCCATGTCCACCCTCCCGCCGTCGGTGGCGGTGCTGACCGCCTTCCTCGTGCTGCGGCCGCTGCCGGCCGTCGTGCTCGGCAGCGTCCTGATGAGCGGCTTGGTCGGCGCCGCCCTCGCCGGGACGGACGGCAGCGTGGCCAACCTGATCAGCCAGCTGCTGTTCTGCGCGGTCCTCGCCCTCATGGCGATCAGCATGCGGCAGGCGAGCGACAACGAGGAACGCGCGGCACTGCTGCTTGCGCAGTTGGAGGACGCCCGAGACGCGCAGGCCGAGGCGGCCGCGCTGGCCGAGCGCACCCGCATCGCCCAAGACCTGCACGACGTGCTCGCCCAGACCCTCTCCGGACTGGCCATCCAGGTGCAGGCCGCGCGCCGGATGGCGCGGCGCGACGAGGCCGGCGAGGACCTGCGGGAGCTGTTGGACCGGGCCGGGAAGCTGGTCAAGGAGGGGCTGGGCGACGCGCGCCGGGCCGTGGGCGCGCTGCGCGGGGACCGGCTGCACTCGCTGGACCGCCTGCCCGAGCTGGTCGAGCGCTACCGCGTGGACCTGGAGCTCGACGCGACGATGACCGTCACCGGGACCCGGCGCGCCCTGCCCGCCGACGCGGGCCTCGCGCTGTACCGCGGCGCGCAGGAGGCGCTGACCAACGCGGCCCGGTACGCGCGCGGCGCGCGCACCACGGTGACACTCTGCTACGAACCGCAGGCCACCACCCTGACGATCGAGGACCGGCGCACCGGGCCGGGCCCCGCCCCGGCGGCGCTGGCCGGTGGCTCCGGCCTGGGCCTGACCGGCATGCGTGAGCGGCTGACCGAGGTCGGCGGCAGCGCGAGCGCGGGGCCGGCCCCGGACGGATGGAGAGTACGGATGGAGATCCCCGCGTGACGGAACCCGGCGAGACGAGCCCCGGCGGCAAGAAGATCAGGGTCCTGATCGCGGACGACCAGCGCATCGTGCGCGACGGGCTGGTCCTGCTGATCGGCACGCTGGACGGCATCGAGGCGGTCGGCGCGGCCCGCGACGGCGCTGAGGCGGTGGCTCTCGCCGAGCGGCTGCGCCCCGACGTGGTGCTGATGGATCTGAACATGCCGGTGCTCGACGGCGTCGCGGCGACCTCGGTCCTGCGCGAGCAGGTCCCGGACAGCGCGGTGCTCGTGCTGACCACCTACGCGGACGACGACTCGGTCTTCCCGGCGCTGCGGGCCGGTGCGCGCGGCTACCTGACCAAGGAAGCGGACGGTGACGAGGTCGAGACGGCGATCCGCAACCTGCACGGCGGCCGCACCTGGCTCGACCCCGTGGTCCAGGCCCGCCTCGTCGCGGCCCTCCAGCCCGGCGGCGCCGCGTCGGCGGCCGCACCCCGCACGCAGGGCCCCGAAGAGCGGGGGGCCGGCCCGCTGCCCGACGGCCTGACCCCGCGTGAGGCCGAGGTGCTCACGCTCATCGCCGAAGGCCTGTCCAACGCGCAGATCTGCGCCCGGCTCGTCGTCAGCCACGCCACGGTGAAGACGCACATCAACCGGATCTTCGCGAAGATCGGCGCGAGGGACCGGGCCCAGGCCGTGCGCTACGCCTATCGCAACAGCCTGACCGACCACTCCTGAGCCGCGCCCCCCGCCAGCCAACTGCTCCCACCGCTGCTTGCTCGGCATCCGGCCGCCACGGCCGACGAACAAGGCCATCGACTCCAGACCCCGCTCCCCTTCGATCACCATGATCCGCCGCAGCCCTGCGTCCATCTCCGCGATGCGGAAAGACCGTCGGCGGCCGTGCAGGATTCCGCCCAGCCGCATCTGGCGGGTGTCCACGTCGTCGACGACGAACAGCTCTGCGCGATGCCGCCTCAGCGTCCTGGCGGAGCCTTTCACCACGGCGGCCCGCTCCGTGCGCCGGTACAGATCCAGTTCTCGCAGCGTCGCGTCCTGCACCTGCACATCCCTGGGCAGGCACCGCAGCCGCATCCCCGTGGTCACCGCCGGCTCGGCCGCCGCGCTGTTGCGCAACGGCGCCCGCCCGCGAAAGCCCCGGTCCGCCCGGTCATCCGGCAGGCAGCCGCATCCCCGACTTGTTTGAAGAACCGCCACTGCTGATACGTCAGATGCCGCACATCCATCGCCGTCGTGGCACCCCACGCCAGCACATCCCGGCCCTTCCACCGCACTGGCCATCAGCCCAAACGCTCCTCAGGGCTTGACAACCTGTTTCTGAACCCGGCGCCGCTTCCCGGTCATCGCCGACGAGCCGGAGGAGTAAGGGGTGTCGAACCCGGCTTCAGGCGGGCGCTTGGGACTACACGGGTTTCGGCTATCAGTTGGCCGTGAACCGCGTCACCTCTAGCTGTCGAAGCCGAGGCCGAGCCTGTCCATCGCCCGCAGCCACGCATTGCGGCGGCCGCCGTTGGCGTCCGCCCTGGCCAGGGACCATTTGGTGAGGCAGATGCCTGCCCAGGCGACGGGCTCGGGCGGGAACGGCAGCGGCTTGCTGCGCACCATCTCCAGCTCGGTGCGCTCGGTGCGCTCGCCGGAGAGCAGGTCGAGCATGACGTCCGCGCCGAAGCGGGTGGCGCCGACGCCCAGGCCCGTATATCCGGTGGCGTAGGCGACCTTGCCGCCGTGCGCGGTGCCGAAGAAGGCGGAGAAGCGCGAGCAGGTGTCGATCGCGCCGCCCCAGGCGTGGCTGAAGCGCAGGCCCTCCAACTGCGGGAAGCAGTGGAAGAAGTGGCTTGCGAGCTTCAGATAGGTCTGCGGCCGGTGGTCCATCTCGGCGCTGACCTTGCCGCCGTACGGATAGATCGCGTCGTAGCCGCCCCACAGGATGCGGTGGTCGGCGGTGATCCGGAAGTAGTGGAACTGGTTGGCACTGTCGCCGAGCCCCTGCCGCCGCTTCCAGCCGATCTCTGCGAGTTGTTGAGCGCTGAGCGGTTCGGTCATCAGGGCATAGTCGTAGACCGGGACGGTGTACGCGCGCACCCGCCTGACCAGCGACGGGAAGACGTTGGTGCCGAGCGCGACGCGGCGGGCGAGGACCCGGCCGTACGGCGTGCGGACCATCATTCCGGCACCGGACGAGCCGAGTTCGAGGCCCTGGGTGTTCTCGTAGACGCGTACTCCGAGGTCCAGGCAGGCCTGCTTGAGACCCCAGGCGAGCCTGGCGGGGTGCAGCATGGCGACCCCGCGCCGGCTCCGCAGACCGCCGAGGAAGGTCGGGGAGTTCACCTCGGCGCGTACCGCGTCCTGGTCGAGGAGTTCGAGGCCGTCGAAGCCGAGCCGGGTCGCCTCCTCGTACATCTCGTGAAGCTCGTCGACCTGGTAGGGCTCGGTGGCGACGTCGATCTCACCGGTACGCTCGAAGTCGCAGTCGATGGAGTACGCCTTGACCGCGGCCTCGATGGCGTCGAGGTTACGGTCACCGAGTTCCTCCAGTCTGGCCAGCTCACCGGGCCAGCGGGCGAGTCCGTTGCCGAAGCCGTGGGTGAGGGAGGCGGCGCAGAAGCCGCCGTTTCGGCCCGAGGCGGCCCAGCCCACCTCGCGCCCTTCGATCAGTACGACGTCCCGGCCGGGGTCGCGCTCCTTGGCCAGCAGCGCGGTCCACAGTCAGCTGTAGCCTCCGCCGACGACGAGGAGGTCGCAGTGTTCGTCACCGGTGAGCGCGGGGAGCGCGCCGGGCTTCGCGGGGTCGTCCAGCCAATAGGAGACGGGCTGGGCGTCGGAGAGTGATGAGGCAAAGGTCATGGCAGCTGGGGCCATGGTTTCCACTCCTTCGGGACCTACTTGGGTAGTGCGGTCTTCTTCCGCCGGTTGCTGATGAACTGGGCGAAGACCACGATCAGTACGGCGATGACGAACATGGCCGTGCCGATGACGTTGATCTGGACGGGCGTGCCGCGCTGGGCCGAGCCCCACACGAACATGGGGAAGGTGACGGTGTTGCCCGAGTTGAAGTTGGTGATGATGAAGTCGTCGAACGAGAGCGCGAACGCGAGCATCGCGCCGGCGGCGATGCCGGGAGCTGCGATCGGCAGCGTGACCCGTACGAACGTCTGCACTGGACCGGCGTAGAGGTCACGCGCGGCCTCTTCCAGACGGGGGTCCATCGACAGCACACGTGCCTTGACCGCCACGACCACGAAGCTCAGGCAGAACATCGTGTGCGCGATCAGGATGGTCCAGAAGCCCAGCTCCGCGCCCAGGTTGAGGAAGAGGGTCAGCAGCGAGGCGGCCATGACCACCTCGGGCATCGCCATCGGCAGGAAGATCAGCGAGTTGATCGCGCCACGCGCCCGGAAGCGGTAGCGGACCAGCGCGAAGGCGATCATCGAGCCGAGGACGGTGGCGCCGACCGTCGCCCACAGGGCGATCTGGAGGGACAGCGCGAGCGAGCCGCACATGTCGGCGACGCCGCACGGGTCCTTCCAGGCGTCGGTGGAGAACTCCTGCCAGGAGTAGTTGAACCGGCCGGCCGGCTTGTTGAACGAGAACACCATCACGACGATGTTCGGAAGGATCAGGTACGCGAGCGTGAGCAGGCCCGCGATGACCACGAGGTGGTGCCGTATCCAGCGCATCAGACGAGATCCTCCGTCCCGGCCCGGCGGATGTAGACAGTGACCGTGATCAGGACGACCGCCATGAGAATGAAGGACAGCGCGGCCGCGGTCGGGTAGTCCAGCACCCTCAGGAACTGCGACTGGATGACGTTGCCGACCATCTTGGTGTCCGTGGAGCCGAGCAGCTCGGCGTTGACGTAGTCGCCGCTGGCCGGAATGAAGGTCAGCAGCGTGCCGGAGACGACGCCCGGCATGGACAGCGGGAAGGTCACCCTGCGGAAGATGGTGGAAGGCTTCGCGTACAGGTCGCCGGCCGCCTCGTGGAGCCGCGGGTCGATCCGCTCCAGCGAGGTGTACAGCGGCAGGACCATGAACGGCAGGAAGTTGTACGTGAGACCGCAGACCACCGCGAGCGGGGTGGCCAGCAGCCGGTTCCCCTCGGTCATCCCGAGCCAGCTGGTGACGTCCAGGAAGCCGACGCTGCCCAGCACTTCCACCACCGGTCCGCCGTCCGCGAGGATCGTCTTCCAGGCGAGCGTGCGGATCAGGAAGCTGGTGAAGAACGGCGCGATGACCAGGACCAGCAGCAGATTGCGCCAGCGGCCCGCCCTGAACGCGATCAGATACGCGAGCGGGTAGCCGAGGAGCAGACACAGGATCGTGGCCGTGCCGGCGTACAGCACCGAGCGCAGATACTGCGGGTAGTACGCGGTCAGCGCGTCCCAGTACGTCTGGAAGTGCCAGGTGACCTTGAAGCCCTCTTCCAGAGAGCCCGTCTGCACGGAGGTCGACGCCTGGTAGATCATCGGCAACGCGAAGAAGACGACCAGCCACAGGATGCCGGGCAGCAGCAGCCAGTACGGGACGAGCTTGCGCCGGACGGACTGCTTGCGGACGACCGGCTCGACCGGCTGGGGGGCGGGCGAGGCGGGCGGTGCCTCGGTGACGGTCATGGCGTCTCCTCCACCGTCTCCACACCGGCATCGATGTCCTGAGCCGCGTCGAGTCCGAAGGTGTGCTCCGGGTTCCAGTGCAGGACGACCTCGGCCCCGGGAACGAGCCGCGGGTCACGCTCGATGTTCTGTACGTACACCTCGAGCTCCGGACAGACCGGGCTGTCGATGACGTACTGCGTGGACACGCCGATGAAGCTGGAGTCCGCGATCTTGCCGGTGAACCGGTTGCGGCCCTCGGCGATCGTGCCCGCGTCGTCCGCGTGCGTCAGCGAGATCTTCTCCGGACGCACACCGACCAGCAGCTTTCCGCCGGTGCGCGGCTGGGTGGCACAACGCTCGGCGGGCAGGCGCAGCTTGGCGTCGGCGGCCGTGACGACGACCTCGCCGCCGCTGTTCTCGGCGACCTCGGACTCGATGAGGTTGGAGGTGCCCAGGAAGTTGGCGACGAAGGTGGTGTGCGGGTTCTCGTAGAGCTCGGCGGGCGAGCCCAGCTGCTCGACCCGGCCACCGTTCATCACCGCGACCGTGTCGGCCATGGTCATGGCCTCTTCCTGGTCGTGGGTGACATGCACGAAGGTGATGCCGACCTCGGTCTGGATGCGCTTGAGTTCCAGCTGCATCTGGCGGCGCAGCTTGAGGTCGAGGGCGCCGAGTGGTTCGTCGAGGAGCAGCACCTGGGGGTGGTTGATGAGCGCGCGGGCGACGGCTACGCGCTGCTGCTGGCCACCGGAGAGCTGGTGCGGCTTGCGCCCCGCGAAGTCGCCCAGCTCCACGAGGTCGAGCATGTCGCCGACCTGCTTCTTCACCGACGTGATGCCGCGCCTGCGCAGCCCGAACGCGACGTTCTCGTAGATGTTGAGGTGCGGGAAGAGCGCATAGCTCTGGAAGACCGTGTTGACCGGGCGTTTGTGCGGCGGCAGGCCGGAGACGTCCTTGTCGCCGAGGAACACGCTCCCGGTGGTCGGGTCCTCAAGTCCGGCGATCATCCGCAGGGTGGTGGTCTTTCCGCAGCCGGAGGCGCCCAGCAGGGCGAAGAAGGAGCCCTGCGGGACGGTCAGGTCCAGCGGGTGGACGGCCGTGAAGGAGCCGTAGGTCTTGCTGATCCCGGAGAGGCGGACGTCGCCGCCCTTTGTCTTTTCAGTCATGGGTCGCGGTCCCGGTGTGTCGAAGGGAGCAGGGGGAGTCAGGCGCCGATGAGCTTGGCGAACTTCTCTTCGTACGCCGTCTCTTCCTTGGCGGAGAGCGAGCGGAAGGAGTGGGACTTGGCCGCCATGGCCTCGTCCGGGATGATCAGCGGGTTCTTGGCCAGCTCCGGGTCGATCTTGGCGAGCTCCGGGCCGACTCCGGCGACCGGGGTCACATAGTTGATGTACGCGGCGAGTTGGGCTGCGACGGGCAGCTCGTAGTAGTAATCGATCAGCCGGGTGGCGTTCTTCTGGTGCCGGGCATGCGCCGGGACCAGCAGATTGTCGGTGGCCGTCATGTAGCCGGCGGCCGGAATCGAGAATTTGATGTCCGGGTTGTCGACCTGGAGCTGGATGAGGTCACCGGCCCAGGCGACGCAGGCGGCGATGTCGCCCTTGTCGAGGTCCGAGGTGTAGTCGTTACCTGTGAAGCGGCGGATCTGCTTCTTGTCGACGCCCTTCTGGAGCCGGTTGATGGCGGCGTCGTAGTCGGCGTCGTTGACCTTGGCGGGATCCTTGCCCATGTCGAGCAGGGTGAGGCCGACCGTGTCCCGCATCTCGGTGAGGAAGCTGACCCGGCCCTTGAGAGTGGGGTCGTCCAGCAGCTGGGTTACGGAGTCGACCTTGCGGCCGCCGGTCGCCTTCACGTTGTAGGCGATGACAGCCGGAATTCCGGTCCAGGGGTAGGAGTAGGCACGCCCCGGGTCCCAGTCCGGGCTGCGGAACTGCGGCGAGAGGTTGGCGTACGCGTGCGGGAGGAGCGACGCGTCGAGCTTCTGCACCCAGCCGAGCCGGATCATCCGGGCGGCCAGCCAGTCGGTCACATTGATCAGGTCGCGGCCGGTGTCCTGGCCCGCGGCGAGCTGCGGCTGGATCTTGCCGAAGAACTCGACGTTGTCGTTGATGTCCTCGGTGTACTTGACCCTGATCCCGGTGCGCTTGGTGAACTCCATCAGAGTGGGACGGCTCTTCCCGTCCTCGCTGATGTCCATGTACTCGGTCCAGTTGGAGAAATTGATCAGCTTCTCCTGATCCGAGTGGTCGTCCGAGGCACCTGCTCCGGCCTCCCGCTTGGCGGGCGGGATTCCGCAGCCGCTCAATATGCCGGCGCCGCCGACCGCAAGCGCGCCGACACCCGACGCGCGCAACAGCGAGCGACGGGAGAGTGCGCCTCGCCCGTTCGCCAAGCTGCGTCGCACGGCGGCCAGTTGGGCCGCGGAGAGGCGGTCGGGCTCATTGTGCTCCATGCGCTGTGCCCTTTCGGGATGGTGGCCGCTGGTCGGGCGGCCATGCGGCGGTGGCCGCAATCGGATGAAGAGCTATCGGTCCCCGAAGATCGTGCGGTGCCAGTCCTTTCTGACTACCGCCGTGTTGTCGTACATCACGTGCTTGACCTGCGTGTATTCCTCGAAGGAATACATCGACATGTCCTTGCCGAAGCCGGATGCCTTGTATCCGCCGTGCGGCATCTCGCTGATGATCGGGATGTGGTCGTTGATCCAGACGCACCCGGCCTTGATCTCGCGAGTGGCACGGTTCGCGCGGTACACGTCCCGGCTCCAGGCGGAGGCGGCGAGGCCGTAGGGGGTGTCATTGGTGAGCGCGATGCCTTCGTCGTCGGAGTCGAAGGGGAGGACGACGAGGACCGGGCCGAAGATCTCGGACTGGACGATCTCGCTGTCCCGGGCGGCGCCGGCGACGAGGGTGGGGCGGTAGTACGCGCCACTCGTCAGCTCTCCCTGGGGCGCTTCGCCGCCGGTGACGACGGTGGCGTACGCGCGAGCCCGGTCGACGAAGCCCGCGACGCGGTCGCGCTGGAGGTGCGAGACGAGCGGCCCGAGGTCGGTGGCGGGGTCGAGGGGGTCGCCGAGACGGACGGTGGCCATCAGATCGGCGACGCCGCTGACGAAGGCGTCGTACAGGGGTCGCTGGACATAGGCGCGGGTGGCGGCCGTGCAGTCCTGGCCGGAGTTGATGAGCGAGCCCGCCACGGCGCCGTGGACCGCGGCCTCCAGGTCGGCGTCGTCGAAGACCAGGAAGGGGGCCTTGCCGCCCAGTTCGAGGTGGAGGCGCTTGACGGTGGCGGTGGCGATCTCGGCGACGCGCTTGCCGACGGGGGTGGAGCCGGTGAATGAGGTCATGGCGACGTCCGGGTGTCCGACCAGATGCTCGCCCGCGTTCCTGCCCGCGCCGTTGACGATGTTGACGACACCGTCGGGGATTCCGGCCTCCTTCGCCGCCTCGGCGAACATCAGCGAGGTGAACGGGGTGATCTCGGCGGGCTTCAGCACGATGGTGTTGCCCGCCGCGATGGCCGGCAGGACCTTCCAGGCGGCCATCTGGAGCGGGTAGTTCCAGGGTGCGATGGAGCCGACGACACCGATCGGCTCCCGGCGTACGTACGAGGTGTGGTCGCCGCTGTACTCGCCGGCCGACTGCCCCTGGAGATGGCGGGCCGCGCCGGCGAAGAAGGCGGTGTTGTCGACGGTGCCCGGGACGTCGAACTCGGTGGTGAGCTTGATCGGTTTGCCGCACTGCAGGGATTCGGCGTACGCGAGGTCGGCGGCCTGGTCCGCGAGGACGGACGCGAAGCTGTGCAGGGCGTCGGAGCGCTCGCCGGGGGTGGCGCCCGCCCAGCCTGGGAAGGCCTCGCGGGCGGCGTCAACGGCCGCGTCGACGTCGGCGGCCCCTGCCAGTTCGTAGCTGTGGACCGTCTCGCCGGTGGCGGGGTTCACGATGTGCTGCTTGCGTCCTGAGGTGCCGGACCGCAGCCGCCCGCCGATAAACTGTGCGCCGTCCGCATAGCGGTCCCGCACCTGGAAGCGGTTGCCCATGACGCTCTCCGTAGTTCCAGATCGATTTGAGTGCCGATCCTGACAGAGCGCCGGTTCCCCAACAAGTGATTCCGTTGTTGCCTTTTGGTTACGCGACGGAATCGGTCGACCATGTGTCGCGTCGGTCCGGCAATACCCGTACGGAGTGTCAGTGGTGGATGCCAGACTCGCGTGCATGGGGATGGAAGAGCTGATCAGGCAGGTCAGCAGTGACAGGCGCATCAAGTATCTGTTCTTTTGGGGTCATGCGCCGCGCCGGGACGGATCCATCGGCGCAAGCTGTCTGAGCCAGTGGTGGCCGTCACCCTTCGTGGTCGACGACGTTCGGTACGCCACGGCGGAGCACTGGATGATGGCAGGGAAGGCGCGGCTCTTCGGGGACGCGGCGGCCGAGCGGCAGGCACTCGATGCGGGCAGTCCGGCGGCGGCCAAGCGGGCCGGGCGGCTGGTGCGCGGTTTCGACGACGCGATATGGGAGCGAGAGCGGTCCGCGATTGTGCGCGCGGGCAGTGTGCACAAGTTCGGTCAGAATGCCGAGCTGCGCGATTTTCTGCTGGCCACGGGGGACCGGGTGCTCGTCGAGGCCAGCCCTCTTGACCGGGTGTGGGGCATCGGGCTGGCCGCGGACGACGAGCGGGCGCAGGATCCCACGCTCTGGCGCGGGCTCAATCTGCTGGGGTTCGCGCTGATGGAGGCGCGTGAGGAGTTGCGGGCCGGTCCGGCTAACGCCTGACGCCGTCGATCACGAGGGAGCTGGAGTAGCCGTTGTCCCTGTTCCGCTCCTCCTTGATCGCCTCGGTGATCCCCCAGGCCAGCAGGCCGACGACGATGAGGCCGATGACGATGCCGACGGAGCCGAGGATGATGCCGGCCAGAGCCATTCCGCCGTTGGTCGCCTCGCCCCGCTGGGCGCGCTTCCTGCCGAGGATGCCGAAGATCAGGGCGAGCACGCCCAGGACGATCCCGACGACCCCGTACAGACAGAACAGACAGACGGAGAGGATGCCGAGCACCATCGCGGTGATGCCCATGCCGTTCGCCGGGCCGGGCTGCCAGGCGGTCTGACCGTAGTTCTGGTAACCCGGGTATCCGGGGTAGCCGCCGTAGGGATCACCCACGCCCGGGCCCACTCCGGGGCCGGGCTGCGGGGCGCTCGGGGCGGCGGGGTAGCCGTACGGTCCGGCGGGCTGGGCCGGTCCGCCCGGGGCTATCGGGGGAGGCGGCACGGCACCCATGTCGGCAACGGGCCCGGTGCTGGGCATCGACGTCACCGTCGGCTGGTCGTGCACGGGCGACACCGGCGGCGTCGGGGCGGCGGCGGGCTTGTGCAGCGGCACCTTGTTCTGTGCCGCGCTGCTCTCCGGCGGAGCCCAGGGATCGCGGTCGCGGGGCTCGTACCCGCCCGGCTGGGCCTGATTGTCAGACATGGTTCTCCCCCATCGTGGTCCGGTCATGCTACGGGCTGCGGCCCGCGCCGGAACCGGCCCCCTACGATGATCCCTGACCCGAACAGGCGGTCGTACGTGCCCTCGTGCCCGCCGTCGCGCACCTGTCGCTCACGCCATCGCCCATGGAGGACCCCGATGACCGATCTGCACCCCTTCATCGCGGGGCTCCCCAAGGCCGAGTTGCATGTGCACCATGTCGGCTCCGCCTCCCCGCGCATCGTCGCCGAGCTGGCCGCCCGCCACCCCGACTCCAAGGTCCCCACCGACCCCGAGGCGCTCGCCGACTACTTCTCCTTCACCGACTTCGCGCACTTCATCGAGGTCTATCTGTCGGTCGTGGACCTGATCCGCACTCCGGAGGACGTACGGCTGCTCACCTTCGAGGTGGCCCGCGACATGGCCCGGCAGAACATCCGCTACGCCGAGCTGACCGTCACGCCGTTCAGCTCGACCCGCCGCGGCATCGATGAGGAGGCCTTCATGGCGGCGATCGAGGACGCCCGCAAGGCTGCCGAGGCCGAGCTCGGCGTCGTACTGCGCTGGTGCTTCGACATCCCCGGCGAGGCCGGTCTCGATGCCGCGGAGGAGACCGCGCGGCTCGCGGTGGACCTGCGCCCCGACGGCCTTGTCTCCTTCGGGCTCGGCGGCCCGGAAATCGGTGTGCCGCGGCCGCAGTTCAAGCCGTACTTCGACCGCGCGATCGCGGCCGGCCTGCACTCCGTGCCGCACGCCGGCGAGACGACAGGGCCGCAGACGATATGGGACGCGCTGAACGAACTGCGCGCCGAGCGCATCGGCCACGGCACCAGCGCGACGCAGGACCCGAAGCTGCTCGCCCACCTCGCGGAGCGCCGGATTCCGCTGGAGGTGTGCCCCACCTCGAACCTCGCGACCCGCGCCGTCCGCGACCTGGACGAGCACCCGGTCAAGGAAATGGTCGCGGCCGGAGTGCTGGTGACCATCAACAGCGACGACCCGCCGATGTTCGGCAGCGACCTCAACAACGAGTACGCGGTCGCCGCCCGGCTGCTGCAGCTGGACGAGCGCGGACTGGCCGACCTCGCGAAGAACGCCGTGGAGGCGTCCTTCCTCGACCCGGCCGGCAAGGCGCGGATCGTGGCGGAGATCGACGCGTACACCGCCGTATGGCCCGCCCGCTGACCGGCCCCGACAATGAGCCCATGCGCAGCGTCAAAGTCGTGGGCCATCGCGGCGATCCGTACCGCGTCCGTGAGAACACCCTGCCCTCGCTCCGCTCGGCGATCGAGCAAGGTGCGGACGCGGTGGAGGTCGACGTACGCCTCACCCATGACGGCGTGCCCATGCTGCTGCACGACGACTCACTGAAACGGCTGTGGGGTCACGGCCGGCCGCTCGCGAAGCTCACCCGGGCCGAGGTCGACGAGCTGACCATGGGCGGGGTGCCCACGCTGCGCGAGGCGCTGCTCGCGGTCGGCGCGCACCGGGTGATGATCGATCTGCCCGGGGCCTCGGAGGAGTCGGTGCGTACGGTGATCGGCACCGTACGCGAGTGCGGCGCGGGCGAGCGGGTGTACTACTGCGGAGGCCCGGCAACCATGCTCGCGGTGCGGGCCGCCGACCCCGCGGCCGAGATCGCGATGACGTGGACGACGCTCGCGCCGCCGCGTCCCGCGCTGCTCGACGCGGTGGGGCCACGCTGGCTCAACTACCGTTTCGGGCTGCTCGGTCGGGAGCTGACGGATCACATCCACCGGGACGGGCTGCTCGTCTCGGCCTGGACGGCGGACACTCGGCGCACCATGCGCCGGCTGATGAAGTACGGCGTCGATGCGATCACCACCAACCGCGTGGACACGCTGCACTCCACGGTCCGGCCGAACTCCCCTGTCGGCAGGCCGTCTTGATCCGTCCGGCATGATGGCACTGACGCAGCCGGCCGAGGAGCAGACGTGACCGACAGGATCCGCACCGACGTAGCGCACAACGCCAGGGTCTGGAACCACTGGCTGGGCGGCAAGGACAACTATCCGGTCGACCGCGCGGTGGGCGACCACGTCACCGGGCTGTACCCGAGCATCGGCGAGGTGGCGCGCGCGGACCGGGCGTTCCTGGGCCGGGCGGTGACACACCTCGCGAGTGAGGTGGGGGTACGCCAGTTCCTGGACATCGGCACCGGCCTGCCCACAGTCGAGAACACCCACGAAGTCGCCCAGCGCATCGCGCCCGACGCCCGGATCGTCTACGTCGACAACGACCCGATCGTGCTGGCGCACGCGCGCGCCCTGCTCACCAGCTCCCCCGAGGGCGCGACCGAGTATCTGGACGCGGACGCGCACGACCCGGCGTCGATCGTCCGCTCCGTCGAGGTGACGCTGGATCTGGCGCGGCCGGTGGCGGTGATGATGCTCGGCATTCTGAACTTCGTGATGGACACCGACGAGGCGCGGTCGATCGTGCACCGGCTGATGGAGGCGGTGCCGTCCGGCAGCTATCTCGTACTCACGCATCCGACGCTGGAGCTGGGCGGCGAGGGCAACGCCGCGGCGATGGCGTTCTGGAACGAGAACGCGACACCGCCGATCACGGCGCGCAGCCGCGCGGAGTTCGCCTCGTTCTGCGAGGGACTCGACCTGCTCGAGCCGGGCATCGTCTCCTGCGCACGCTGGCGGCACGACCCGGCGTTCGGCGCCGAGCCGGTACAGGTGGCCCAGTTCGGCGCGGTCGCCCGCAAGCCGTAGCGCCACGAGCGGCAGCGTCGCCCGACTACCCTTGCCCGGCCGCGATTTCGAGGGGCGGGACGATCGCCTGCGCGTCGGCGCCTCCAGCGGAACTCGTCGTTGTCGTTGATCTCGATGTACAGCGGCCGGCCGCCGTTCATGGACATGTGCCCATACTTGCTGGACACCTGTCCATGAACTGAGGCCGATGATGCACACAACGGCACATGTCCTGGTCGGCCTGGTGGCCGCGCTCCACGCGTACATCCTGGTTCTGGAGATGTTCCTGTGGCAGCGCAAGCCAGGCCGCGGCCTCTCCGGCTTCGACGCGGAGATGGCCCGCGCGACGGCCCCGCTCGCCGCGAACCAGGGCCTGTACAACGGTTTTCTGGCGGCGGGCCTGGTCTGGGGCCTGATCGCCGCCGACCCGACGGGGTACCGCGTGCAGGTCTTCTTCCTCAGCTGCGTGGTGATCGCGGGCCTGTACGGCGGCTTCACGGCGAACCGGCGCATCCTGGTGGCTCAGGCGCTGCCGGGGGCGCTGGCGCTGGCGGCGGTCCTGGTGGCCGGATGAGCACGGCCCCCACCGGCGACCCGCGCGCGGAGCGCACCCGGGCCAGGCTGCGCGAGGCGCTGCTGGAGGAGTGCGATGACGGCCTTCTTCACCGGCCTGGCCCCGCATGCCGCGCTCTACCGCACCCTGCTGCGCGAGGGCGGCAGCGGCCCGCTGGGCGACCTGCTCCACCGCGAACTGCGCGAACGCAGCCGCAGGGAACGCGAGTTGGCGGGCGCACCGGCCCCGGACCTGATCGCCTCGGCGGTGGCGTCGGCGTTCGCGGGCGTCCTGGCGGACTGGCTGCACGACACGATCGCCGCGGCCCCGGAAGAGATGGCCTCCCAGGTCTGGTGCCTCCTGGTGACGCTCCACCGCACGCCAACGAGCTGAACGCGGCGACGAGTTCGGGCGAAGCTACCGCGCCGCAAAGTCGGCGCACCTGGGGCGCTGCCCCGGGACGCCCAAGGGTCCGAGGCGCAGCCCCGGTTTTCGGGAACGGGCGGGGTGGGGAAGTCCCCACCCCGCCGCCGGGAAACTACGCGTCCAGCGACGTCATCACGTGCTTGATCCGCGTGTAGTCGTCGAACCCGTACGCCGACAGGTCCTTCCCGTACCCCGACTTCTTGAAGCCGCCGTGCGGCATCTCCGCCACCAGCGGGATGTGCGTGTTGATCCACACACACCCGAAGTCCAGCGCCTTGGACATCCGCATCGCCCGCGCGTGGTCCTTCGTCCACACCGACGACGCCAGCGCGAACTCCACGCCGTTCGCCCACTGAAGCGCCTGTTCCTCGTCCGCGAAAGACTGGACCGTGATGACCGGGCCGAAGACCTCGTTCTGGATGATCTCGTCGTCCTGCTTCAGGCCTGAGACGACCGTCGCCGCGTAGAAGTAGCCCTTCTCGCCGACGCGGTGGCCGCCCGCCTCCACCTTCGCGTGCGCCGGCAGCCGCTCGATGAAGCCCGAGACCTGCGCCAGCTGGTTCGCGTTGTTCAGCGGGCCGTACAGCACGTCCGCGTCGTCCGGCGCGCCCGTCTTCGTGTCCGCCGCCGCCTTCGCCAGCGCCGACACGAACTCGTCGTGGATCGACTCGTGCACGAGGACGCGCGTCGCGGCCGTACAGTCCTGGCCCGCGTTGAAGTAGCCCGCCACCGCGATGTCCTCGACGGCCTTGGGGATGTCGGTGTCCTCGAAGACGACGACCGGCGCCTTGCCGCCCAGCTCCAGGTGCACGCGCTTGACGTCCTTGGCCGCGGACGCGGCGACCTGCATGCCCGCCCGTACGGAGCCGGTGATGGACGCCATGGCCGGCGTCGGGTGCTCGACCATCGTGCGGCCGGTCTCCCGGTCACCGCAAATGACGTTGAAGACGCCCTTCGGCACGATCGAGCCGATGATCTCGGCGATCAGGACCGTCGACGCGGGCGTCGTGTCGGACGGCTTGATGACGACGGTGTTGCCCGCCGCCAGCGCCGGCGCGAACTTCCAGACGGCCATCATCATCGGGTAGTTCCACGGCGCGACCTGCGCGCAGACGCCGACCGGCTCACGCCGGACAATGGAGGTGAAGCCCTCCATGTACTCGCCGGCCGACCGGCCCTCCAGCATCCGCGCCGCGCCCGCGAAGAAGCGGATCTGGTCCACCATCGGCGGGATCTCTTCGGTGCGGGTGAGCTCGAGCGGCTTGCCGGTGTTCTCCGACTCGGCCGCGATCAGGTCCTCGGCCCGCTCCTCGAAGGCGTCCGCGATCTTCAGCAGGACCTTCTGCCGCTCGGCCGGGGTGGTGTCGCGCCAGCCGGGGAAGGCGGCCGCGGCAGCGTCCATGGCGGCGTCGACGTCGGCCTGCCCGGAGAGCGGCGACGTGGCGTACACGTCACCGGTGGCCGGGTTGACGACCTCGATTGTCCGCCCGTCGGCGGCATCCCGGAACTCCCCGTTGATGTAGTTGCGCAGACGACGCAGCTCGGTGGTCACTGTTGCCACCCCTCCTGTCAGATGTCCGATGGGTGAGACCTCCACCCTAATCTCCTACGTGACGCTTTCGACAGCCCCAACCCTCCGCAACTTCGGATTCAGTTAGAACGAGGCCTCCTGACAACGAATTTCATCGCTCAGGGCTTGCGGGACAGACGAGTCGCAGTGCAGAGTGAGCTCGTGGCCAGCCGTAACGCAGACTCCAGAAACGGCAGCGGATCGTCCCCGACGGTCGATGCTGTCTCCCTCGCAATCATCGAACAGCTCCAGGAGGACGGGCGTCGTCCGTACGCCGCCATCGGCAAGGCCGTGGGCCTGTCCGAAGCGGCCGTCCGGCAACGCGTCCAGAAGCTGCTCGACCAGGGCGTGATGCAGATCGTCGCCGTCACGGACCCACTCACTGTGGGCCTGCGACGCCAGGCGATGGTGGGCATCACGGTCGAGGGCGACGTCGACCCGGTGGCCGACGCGCTCACAGCCATGGCCGAGTGCGAGTACGTGGTGATGACCGCGGGCTCGTTCGACCTCATGGTGGAGATCGTCTGCGAGGACGACGACCACCTGCTCGAAGTGATCAACAAGCGGATACGCGCGCTCCCCGGCGTGCGCTCCACCGAGAGCTTCGTCTACCTCAAGCTCAAGAAGCAGACCTATATGTGGGGAACCCGATAGCCGTGAGCAAGGACCTCTCCAAAACCGCCTACGACCACCTGTGGATGCACTTCACCCGCATGTCGTCGTACGAGAACGCACCCGTCCCCACCATCGTGCGTGGTGAGGGCACCTACATCTACGACGACAAGGGCAAGCGCTACCTCGACGGCCTCGCCGGCCTCTTCGTAGTCAACGCCGGCCACGGTCGCGTAGAGCTCGCCGAGACCGCGTACAAGCAGGCGCAGGAGCTCGCCTTCTTCCCGGTGTGGTCCTACGCGCACCCCAAGGCCGTCGAGCTCGCCGAGCGGCTCGCGCACCACGCCCCCGGCGACCTCAACAAGGTCTTCTTCACCACCGGCGGCGGCGAGGCCGTCGAGACCGCCTGGAAGCTGGCGAAGCAGTACTTCAAGCTGCAGGGCAAGCACACCAAGTACAAGGTCATCTCGCGTGCGGTCGCTTACCACGGCACCCCGCAGGGCGCCCTGTCCATCACCGGTCTGCCCGCGCTCAAGGCCCCCTTCGAGCCGCTGGTCCCCGGCGCGCACAAAGTGCCGAACACCAACATCTACCGCGCGCCGATTCACGGCGACGACCCGGAGGCCTTCGGCCGCTGGGCCGCCGACCAGATCGAACAGCAGATCCTCTTCGAGGGTCCCGACACGGTCGCGGCGGTCTTCCTGGAGCCGGTACAGAACGCCGGTGGCTGCTTCCCGCCGCCGCCCGGGTACTTCCAGCGGGTCCGTGAGATCTGCGACCAGTACGACGTGCTGCTCGTGTCGGACGAAGTCATCTGTGCCTTCGGCCGGCTCGGCACGACGTTCGCCTGCGACAAGTTCGGCTACGTACCGGACATGATCACCTGCGCCAAGGGCATGACCTCGGGCTACTCCCCGATCGGCGCGTGCATCATCTCCGACCGCCTCGCCGAGCCCTTCTACAAGGGCGACAACACCTTCCTGCACGGCTACACCTTCGGCGGTCACCCGGTCTCCGCCGCGGTGGGCCTGGCCAACCTCGACATCTTCGAGCGCGAGGGCCTCAACCAGCACGTCCTGGACAACGAGGGCAACTTCCTGTCCACACTGCAGAAGCTGCACGACCTGCCGATCGTCGGCGACGTCCGCGGAAACGGCTTCTTCTACGGCATCGAGCTGGTGAAGGACAAGGTCACCAAGGAGTCCTTCACGGACGAGGAGACCGAGCGCGTGCTCTACGGCTTCCTCTCCAAGGCGCTGTACGAGAACGGTCTGTACTGCCGGGCCGACGACCGCGGTGACCCGGTGGTGCAGCTGGCGCCGCCGCTGATCGCCGACCAGTCGACGTTCGACGAGATCGAGCAGATTCTGCGTACGGTCCTCACGGAGGCATGGACGAAGCTCTGACCATTTGGTCGCATACGGCCCGGGGCACCCGGCATCTCATTCGGCCATCCGAGTGGGATGGGGTGCGCCCGGGCCGCGTGCTTCCCGATACGCCGGTTCTGAATCCATACCGTGCCGAGTGACCGATCGGCCCTGTCTTCGTTCCCCCGTACGGGGGAGGAGAAATCTGATCAGAACCGAGGTGTACGCCATGGTGACCCCGCCGGACAACGATGTGCTCTGGGCACGTTCCCTGCACCACTCCCACAGCGGCTCGCCCGCGCTCGTCGGCGTGTCGCTGGGTGTGCGCGAGGGCGAGATCCTCGCCGTGTACGGCCCGCGCGGCAGCGGAAAGACCACGCTGCTGCGGTGCCTGTCCGGCCAACTCGTCGCCGACAAGGGCGAGGTGTGGTTCAACAGCTCCCCCGTGCACACGCTGACCCCGCTGCTGCGCGAGCGGCTCCGGCGCAACCGGTTCGGCTGGATCGACCCCGAGCCGACGCTGGTCCCGGAGCTGACGGCGTGGGAGAACGCGGCCCTGCCGCTGCTGCTGCGCGGCTCGTCGCACCGAAGGGCGAAGGCCACGGCAATGGAGTGGCTGGAGCGGCTCGACATCGGCGCGTGCGCCCGGCTGCGGCCGCATGCGCTGCTGCAGGCGCAGCGGCAGCGGGTCGCCACGGCGCGGGCGCTGGTCAGCACGCCGTTGGTGCTGTTCGCCGACGAGCCGACGGCGACACTGCACCGCGCGGACGGGGCGCAGGTGCTGCGTACGCTGACGGCCGCGGCCCGCTCGCACCGAATCACCGTCGTGCTGGCCACGCACGACCCGGAGGTGGCGACGCTCGCGGACCGCTCGGTCACGCTCGTGGACGGCCGGCGCGTCAATTCGCTCGGGACCGCCGACGCGGAAGGCCGGGCCGAGTGCTCGCTCTCCGTCTAGCCCGCGGTACGCACCCTCTCGTCCTGCTGCGCCGGCTGATGGTGGCAGGGGCGTCGGCGGGTGTGGGCTTCCTGCTGCTGTGCACGCTGACGTACGCGCTGTCCCATCCCACCGACTCGGGCACGTCGGGGCTCCGGCTGCTCTGGTGCCTGATCCCGCTCGCGGCGACGGTGCACTTCGCGGTGGCGGTGGCGCGTACGGATCCCAGTACGCGGCCCAGGGCCGGCCTCTCGGCGGTCGGCCTGGGGCCCGCCAGGCTCACCGCGCTGGCCGCTGTCTCCACGGCCGTCTCGGGCACGCTCGGGAGCATGCTCGCGCTGCTCTTCTTCCTCAATCTGCGGGGCGGTCTGACGGGGCTGCCGTTCGACGGGGCGGCGGCCGAGCTGCTCGCCGCAGACCGGCCGCTGCCGCTGGCGGCCGCGCTGACGCTCCTCGCGCTGGTGCCGCTGCTGGCCTCGGTCGCCGCGGCGCTGGCCCTGCGCCCGCGCCGGGTGCCTCCGCCGCCGGACGCTCCGTCCGCCGCGCCGACGGAGCTGCCGTGGGGCGTCGCACTGATGGCCGTTGGCGTGGCCGTCGGGACGTACGCGAGCCACGGCGGCGCCGGCTCACCGCTTCCCATCCCGGGCGAGACCGAAGGCAACCCGGTCGGCGTCCTCGCCGGCTGGACCCTCACCGCCCTGGGCCTGGCCCTGGCGGGCCCGGGCATCACCCGCTTCAGCGGCCGCCTCCTCCAGTCGCTGCGCCCGGGCACGACCCGGTTGCTGGCGGGCCGCATCCTGATGGAGGAATCCAGCCGCATCGGGCGCCCGCTCGGCGTGGTCTGCGCGGTCGCCTCGGCGGCGATCGCAGCCACCACGCTGTACGACGGCACGGCCGAACGCCTCGGCCTCCTGACGGGCCTGGGCACGGTGCTGGTGATGACGTGCACGACGGCGACGCTGCTGGTCTCGGCCCTGGACGCCAGACAGACCCGCGCCACGACCACGGACTCCCTCCGCAGCCTGGGCGTCCCCGCGACGGTCCTGCGCAACGCAACCGCCCTGCGCGGGGCGGCACTTCTGGCGGTTTTCGCCCCCCTGACGTGGGCGGTGACGGCCCTGGCAGCGGTCCCGTTCTCAAGCTGAGCGCGTGGTGAGCAGCAGCCGGCGCTACGCCGCGCCGCGCTGCCCCACCCCGCCGGGCCGCCCTGGGCCACCTCACCGGCCTCGGGTAACGAACGGTACGAAAGCAAAAGCAACTCCCGGCCCCGAACTCACGTCTGGCAGTTGGACTGACCCCACGTGAACGGAGCCCCCGGTGCTGATCGGCCTACTGACCGCTGTCGCGGCCTCGATCTGTTACGGCACCGGGTCGGTGCTGCAAGCCGTGGGATCCCGCAAGGCCGCCCGCCGCGAGGCGGCCGCGGCGGGCGTCACCCAGCACGGCGGGCCGAGCCTGTCCTCCACTGCGCAGGCCGCGATGACCTGGGAGTTCATCGTCGGCACCATCCTGGACTTCGTCGGCTTCGGCCTGGGCGCACTGGCCGCCCGCCTGCTCCCGCTGTTCCTCTCGCAGACCGTGATCAGCGCGAATCTGGTGATCACGGCGGTGCTGAGCTTGAAGGCACTGGGCATCAAGCTGAACCGCGCCGAGTGGACCTCCATCGCCGTCGTCTGCTCGGCCCTGGTGCTGCTGGCCACGGCTGCGGGCCCGGAGGGCAGCGGCCACACCCCGATCGCGACCCACTGGTGGCTGCTGGCCATCTCGTTGCTGCTGATGATCGGCGGCACCGTCGCCGTACGCCTCCTCGGCGCGCGCGCCGCGATCCTCGCGGGTCTGCTGTCCGGCCTCGGCTTCGGCGCGCTGGGCGTCAGCGTACGCGTACTGAACGGCATCGCCCCCTTCGACCTGGGCGCCCTGATCTCGGACCCGGCGCTGTACGCGATCCTGGTGGCCGGGATCGGCGGCATGTATCTGCACACCGTCGCCCTGCAGATCGGCTCGGTGAACGGCGCCACGGCGGCGCTGGTCGTGGGCGAGACCGTGCTGCCGGGCATGATCGGCGTGCTGTGGCTGGGCGACTCGTCCCGCCCCGGCTTCGCCTGGATCGCGATTCTCGGCTTCGTACTGGCGGTGGCGGGCGCGGTCGCGGTGGCCTGGTTCGGCGCACCCGAGGCCCATGGCACAGAGCCGCGGCCGGCAGAGTCGCACCCCGATGAGCTGGTCTCCGTCCCCCAGGGTTAGAAGTCCCTCCCCCAGAGCTTCGCCTGGGAGGTGCCCCCACCGCCTTGCGACCGCACGCACCAGACGCCCAGGCCTCGGCGCAACTTCCGAAACACGCCCTGGGCGCCCGTCCATTACCCGGCGGGTAATCGACGCTTCCCGCAGCGGGCAGCAAGATCGCCCCATGACGACCACCGACACGACCGACCGCACCCGCGCCACCGTCCAGGAGTTTCTGGGGCGGATCGCGGAGGGCGCGCCCGACCGTATCGCCACGCTGTTCGCCGTGAAGGTCGACTGGGCGATCGCCGATAACCCCACGGTCCCCTGGATCCGGCACCGTTCAACGCGAGCCGATGTCGCGGAGCACTTCCGCGCGTTGGCCGAGGGGCAGACGCCGGATCCGGACGCCACGGCCGTCCACGTGATCGTCGTGGACGGTAAGGAGGCGCTGCTGACCGGGCGGCTCGCGGGCACCGTACGGGCCACCGGCAAGACCTTCCGGTCGCCATTCGCGATGTGGCTGACCATCGAGGACGGCCTGATCATCCGCTACCGGGTGTACGAGGACAGCCTCGCGATCGCCGCCGCCTGCGCGAGCGAGTAACTCACCCGGCCGGCTCCAGCACCACCACGTCGGCCGCCGCAAAGACGACCCCCACCTCGGCCCCTTCCTCCGGCGCGTCCCGCAGCGAGCACTCCACCTCAAGCGGCGGCCCGTCACAGGGCCGCAGCTGTACGGCGACGTGGTTGCCCCGGAACGTACGCCCCTCGACCGTGCAGGGCAGCCCCTCCGAGGCGTCGGCCAGCCGCACCCCGGCGGGCCGGACCAGCACCTTGCACTCGCCCTGCGGCGAACCCTCCGGCACCGGGATCTTGCCCCACACCGTGTCGGCGGCGGCACCGCTCACCGTCGCCGCCACCACATTGTCGAAGCCGAGGAAGCGGGCCACGAACTCGGAGGCCGGCCGCTCCCAGACCTCCAGCGGCGTGCCCGCCTGGGCGATCCGTCCGTCCCGCATGACGACGACGCGGTCGGCGAGCGCGAAGGCCTCGCCCTGGTCGTGCGTGACGGCGAGCACGGTGGTGCCCAACCGCCCGAAGAGCCCGCGCAGTTCCACGACGAGACGCTCCCGCAGCCCACGGTCCAGCTGGCCGAGCGGCTCGTCCAGCATCAGCAGCCGGGGCTCCGGCGCGAGCGCCCGGGCCAGCGCCACCCGCTGCTGCTCCCCGCCGGACAGCGAGGCAACGGCCCGGCGCTGCGCGGCCGGCAGCCCAACGAGCTCCAGCGACTCGTCGACGCGACGGGCCCGTTCGGCCCGGCCCCTGCCGTGCATCCGCAGCCCGAAGGCGACGTTGCCGCCCACGTCGCGCTGCGGGAAGAGCTGGTGGTCCTGGAACATCAGGCCCACACCTCGCCGGTGCACCGGCACCCCGGCCTGGTCTGCGCCGGACAGCAGCACCCGCCCGGCGTCTGCTGTCTGGAGCCCCGCGACGATCCGCAGCAGCGTGGACTTGCCGCTGCCGCTCGGCCCCAGCACACAGACGATCTCGTGCTCGGCGACCTCCAGGTCCACCGAGTCGAGCGCCGCCCGCGCCCCGAACCGTACGGTCACGCCCTCAAGCCGCAGCAACGCCATCAGAACTCCCCGGAGGTTCGATCAGCACGAATTCGTTCGAGGACGAGCAGCGCCGCCGCGCACACCACCATCAAGATCGTGCTCAGCGCCATCGCCTGCCCGTAGTTGAGCTCGCCCGGCCGGCCAAGAAGGCGCGCCACGGCGACCGGCAGCGTCGGATTGTCGGGCCTGGCGATGAAGACGGTTGCCCCGAACTCGCCGAGCGACACGGCGAATGCGAACCCCGCGGCGATCAGCAGTGCCCGCCGCACCAGCGGCAGGTCCACCTCCCGCCACACACGCAGCGGGGACGCGCCGAGCACCGCAGCGGCCTCGCGCAGTCGTTCGTCCACCGCCCGCAGGACCGGCAGCATGATGCGTACGACGAAGGGCACGCCGACCAGCGCTTGGGCGAGCGGCACCAGAATCCACGACCCGCGCAGATCGAGCGGCGGCTTGTCGAGGGTGATGAGGAAGCCGAAGCCGACGGTCACCGCGGAGACGCCGAGCGGCAGCATCAGCAGCGCGTCGAAGCCGCGCACCAGTCGGCCGGCCTTCCGGGTGAGCGCGGCCGCGGCAAGGCCGCCGACGGCGAGCGCGATGGCGGTCGCGACGAGCGCGTAACGCAAGGAGTTCCACACGGCGTCGATGGGCGGTACGAGGAAAACCCCACCACTCGCATCGCTGGAGGCGAGCGCCCGGTAGTAGCCGAAGCCATAGCCTCCGGGACCGTCGAAGGAGCGCTCGACCAGGACGCCGAGCGGGACCAGCACCAGCAGCAGGATCGTGGCGAGCACCGCGCCGAGCAGCGCCCACTGCCCCGCGCCACGCGGTCGCCGCGAGGTCTGCGCCGGGTCCACCAGCCTCAGCGCGGTCTCCCGCCGCCGTACCGTCCGCGCGTGCACGGCGAGGATCGCGCCGACAGCGGCGAACTGCAGCAGCGTGAGCACCGCGGCGGTGGGCAGATCCAGCAGATGAGCCGTCTGACGGTAGATCTCCACCTCAAGTGTGGAGAAGGCCGGCCCGCCGAGGATCTGTACGACGCCGAAGGAGGTGAAGGTGAACAGAAAGACCATCAGGGCGGCCGCTGCCACGGCGGGCGCGAGCGCGGGCAGCGTCACCCGCCGCCAGGCCGCGAACCGCCCGGCGCCCAGGACCCGCGCGGCCTCCTCCTGACGCGGGTCGAGTTGCGACCACAGTCCGCCCACGGTCCGTACGACCACCGCGTAGTTGAAGAAGACATGGGCGAGCAGGATCGCCCAGACGGTTGTGTCGAGCCTGACGCCCCACAGTTCGTCGAGCAGCCCGCCGCGGCCCAGCAGCGCCAGGAACGCCGTTCCTACGACGACGGTCGGCAGCACGAACGGAACGGTGACCACAGCCCGCAGCAGGTGCTTCCCGGGAAAGTCGAGGCGGGCGAAGACGTACGCGCCGGGCAGGGCGATCACCAGGGTGAGCGCAGTGGAGGCGAGCGCCTGCCAGATGGTGAACCACAGCACGTGCTGAATGTCGGAGCGGCCCAGCACCTCGCCGATCCGCCCGAACTGCCAAACCCCGTCGATCTCCAGACCGCGGCCCACGATCGCGACGACGGGATAGGCGAAGAAGACCGCGAAGAACGCGACTGGCCCGGCCATCAGCCCGAGCCGCGACGCGTTCCCGCGGACGGACTTGCCTACTTCAGAACGAGCGAGGACCACGACTGGACCCACTGCTCACGGTTCTTGGCGATCTTGTCGGGCGCGACGGTCTCCGGCTTGTCGACGACCGCGCCGAACTTGGTGAACAGCTCGGGCAGCTTCGCGTCCTTGACCACAGGGTTCACGAACATGTTCAGCGGCATGTCCTCCTGGAACTTCTTGGAGACCAGGAAGTCCAGCAGGGCCTTGCCGCCCGCCTCGTTCTTCGCGCCGTCGAGAAGACCCGCGAACTCCGTCTGGCGGAAGCAGGTTCCGGACGCGACGCCGGTGGGCGCCTCGGTCGGCTGCGGCTTGGCGTAGAGCACCTCGGCGGGCGGGCTGGAGGCGTACGAGACGACCAGCGGCCGGTCCGCCTTGGCCTTCTTGCCACCGGCCGAACCGGAGAACTCCTCGTTGTACGCCTGCTCCCAGCCGTCGACGACCTTGACGCCGTTGGCCTTCAGCTTCTTCCAGTAGTCCTGCCAGCCTTCGTCGCCGTACTTGCCGACGCTGCCGAGGAGGAAGCCGAGACCGGGCGACGAGGTCGCGACATTCTCGGTGACGAGGAGGTTCTTGTACTCGGGCTTGACCAGGTCGTCGAAGGACTGCGGGGGCGCGAGCTTCTTGTCGGCGAAGTACTTCTTGTCGTAGTTGACGCAGATGTCGCCGGTGTCGACTGGCGTGACACGGTGCTTGTCCTTGTCGAGCTGCACCTCGTCGGACACCTGACCGAGGCCCTTGGCGACGTACGGCGTGAACAGGCCGTTGTCGAGCGCCCGCGAGAGCAGGGTGTTGTCGACGCCGAAGAAGACATCGCCCTGCGGGGAGCCCTTGGTGAGGATCTCCTTGTTGAGGGCCGCGCCCGCGTCACCGCTCTTGAGCACCTTGACCGTGTAGCCGGTCTCCTTGGTGAACTCCTCCAGCACGGCCGGGGAGGCGGCGAAGGAGTCATGGCTGACGAGCGTCACGGTCTTGGACTTCGAGCCGCCGGAGGCGGAGTCCTTGGACGCCCCGCCGCAGGCAGCGAGGGTCGAGATGCCGAGAGCGGCGGCGACGGCGGTAATCGTCAACTTCTTGGTGGTGCTCACTGAAATTCCTCCTGGAGTGACCAGGAAGAGACGCGGCCCTGCTCACAAGGTGAGCAGGGCGCAACAGCTTGAGTGGTGACCGAACTTCCTACCCAGAATGACCTGGGCAAGGTTCAGAGGGTCTGCGACCGCTGTGCTAGTTCATAGCGGTGGTCGCACTCTCAGCGCTGTGGCGCTCCCCTGTCGGAATATGTAAATGTTCAAGCCAAGATTACCGCTCGGAGGCCGCGAGCTGTCCGCACGCTCCATCGATCTCCTGGCCACGGGTATCGCGGACGGTGACGGGCACGCCATGGGCCGCGATGGCCTCCACGAACGCCTTCTCGTCCTCGGGGCGGGAGGCCGTCCACTTCGATCCCGGCGTCGGGTTGAGCGGGATGAGGTTCACATGGACCCGCTTGCCCTTGAGGAGGCGGCCCATCAGATCGCCCCGCCACGCCTGGTCGTTGATGTCCCTGATCAGTGCGTACTCGATGGAGATGCGGCGGCCCGACTTCTCCGCGTACTCCCAGGCGGCGTCCAGCACCTCCCGTACCTTCCAGCGGGTGTTGACCGGGACCAGGGTGTCGCGCAGCTCGTCGTCCGGCGCGTGCAGCGAGACGGCGAGACGGCACTTGAAGCCCTCGTCGGCGAAGCGCAGCATCGCGGGAACCAGGCCGACGGTCGACACGGTGATGCCGCGCTGCGAGAGCCCGAGCCCGTCCGGCTCGGGGTCGGTGAGGCGGCGGATGGAGCCGACGACCCGCTTGTAGTTGGCGAGCGGCTCGCCCATACCCATGAAGACGATGTTGGACAGCCGCGCCGGGCCTCCCGGCACCTCGCCGTCACGCAGGGCGCGCATCCCGTCGACGATCTGGTGCACGATCTCGGCGGTCGACAGATTGCGGTCGAGCCCCGCCTGCCCGGTGGCGCAGAAGGGGCAGTTCATCCCGCAACCGGCCTGCGACGAGATGCACATCGTCACCCGGTCCGGGTAGCGCATCAGCACGGACTCGACGAGCGTGCCGTCGTGCAGCCGCCACAGCGTCTTGCGGGTGGTGTCGTCGTCGCACGAGATGTGCCGTACGACCGACATCAGATCGGGCAGCAACTCGGACGCGAGCTTCTCTCGCGCGGCGGCGGGGATGTCGGTCCACTGGGTGGGGTCGTGGGCGTACCGCGCGAAGTAGTGCTGCGAGAGCTGCTTGGCGCGGAACGGCTTCTCGCCGATCGCGGCGACGGCGTCCTTGCGCTCGGCGGGCGTGAGGTCGGCAAGGTGCCGCGGGGGCCTCTTGGCTCCGCGGGGCGCGACAAAATTGAGTTCTCCGGGCTTGGGCATGGTGATACCAGTGTCGCAGAGATACGAAGCGGGCCCGCCGCCTGTGGACAACGAGCCCCTCACGTATAAAACCGCAGGTCAAATGGGTCAGCTGGACCCGACGAAGATCACCATCAGTAGCCACACCACCGGAGCCGTGGGCAGCAGCGAATCCAGCCGGTCCATGATGCCGCCATGACCTGGGAGCAGCGTGCCCATGTCCTTGATGCCCAGGTCCCGCTTGATCATCGACTCGCCCAGGTCGCC
>NZ_JBSFMS010000057.1:0-38600 GCF_053599675.1 Streptomyces sp. NPDC000880
GAGCCTATGGCGGGTGCTCACGGGCAGGGGCCGTGGCGATCGGCGGCACGACCCTGGTGCGGCGGCCGTGCCTGTCAACCCATGGCCGCTGCCCGTACGCAGAGCACATCCGGCAGATGGGAGGCGAGCAGCTGCCAGTTGTCTCCGTCGTCCGCGCTCGCGTACACCTCGCCGTTGCGATTGCCGAAGTACACGCCGGCCGGGTCCGCGTTGTCCGTGCACAGCGCGTCCCGGAGCACGGTGCCGAAGTGATCGCCCTCGGGCAGCCCGGCCGACAGCGCCTCCCAGCTGCCGCCCGCGTCGCTCGTACGGTAGACGCGACAGCGACGTCCGGCAGGCACTCGGTCCGCGTCCGCCGTGATCGGGAAGACATAGGCCGTATCGGGGCGGTGTGGATGTGCGGCGACCGCGAAACCGAAGTCGGACGGCAGACCCTCGCCGATGTCGGTCCACTCGGCGCCCGCGTCGTCGCTGCGGTACACACCCCAGTGGTTCTGCAGATACAAGCGGTCCAGATCGCCCGCGTCCTGCGCGATCTTGTGGACGCACTGCCCGAACTCCGGGTTGGGGTCGGGCAGGAAGACCGCCGACACCCCCTGGTTGGAGGGTGCCCAGCTTGCGCCGCCGTCCTTGGAGCGGAACACCCCGGCCGCCGACACCGCGACCGTCACGGCCTCCGGGTCCCGGCGGTCGGTCACCACGGTGTGCACCGCCTCACCGCCGCCGCCCGGCTGCCATTTCGAGCGGGTCGGATGCTCCCACAGAGGCCGTACGAGCTCGAAGGTCTCGCCGCCGTCGTCCGAGCGGAACAGCGCGGCAGGCTCCGTCCCCGCGTACACGACGTCCGGCGTGGCCGGACCGGCCGGATGCAGCTGCCAGACGCGCTCCAGCGACGCCCCGGTGTCCTTGGGGAACTTCACGGCCGGTTGCTCCGGCTCGATCCAGGTCTTGCCGAGGTCGTCGGAGTGGAACACCGACGGGCCCCAGTGGGCGCTGTCGCCGCCCACCAGCAGCCGAGGCACGGGGCGGCGGGTGTCGATCCCGACCGAGTACACGGCCTGCGCATTGAAATGCGGGCCGTCGAACTCCCATGTGCCGCCACGCCTGCGGCCGACGAAGAGTCCTTTTCGAGTGCCTACAGTCAGAAGAACATCGGTCATGGCCCTTTACCTCCAGGACGCCGCTGTCTCGGATACGGGCCAGTCTGCACCCGCCCACTGACAGCGGCCCGTGGGGCGGGTCTTCTCGCAGCTCAGCCCGGGTATGGACGGTCTTCGGGAACGGTCTTCGGGGGCGATCTGTGCGGACGGTTCAGTCGACGACCGAGCCGCCGGTGATGTTGAGAGCTGTCGCGGTCATCGAACGCGCCAGGTCCGAGGCGGCGAAGACCGCCACGTTGCCTACGTCGGCGAGCGAGGCGGCCCGACCCAGCATGGTGTTCCCCGCGATCTCCTCGGTAATGGCCTTGCCCCACTCGAATCCCTCGGGGATCGTCTCGGGCACGCCGCCGGTCTGGAGGGTGAGGACGCGGATACCGTGCGGGCCCAGCTCGCAGGCCAGGTTCCGGCGGAGGGACTCCACGGCGCCGAACGCCACCTGGAATCCGCCCATGTAGTGGTTGCGCGGCGGGTCACCGTAGCCGCCGAAGGCGAGGATCACGCCGGACTTCTGCCTCATCATGTGTCGCGCGGCGGCCCTGGAGGTCAGGAACATCGTGCGTACGGCGTTGTGGACCGGCCGCTCGAAGTCCGCAAGCGCCATCTCGGCGAGCGGCGTCCCCTGGATTTCTGCGTACGAGATGAGATTGAACGAGATGTCGAGGCTCCCGGCCCGCTCGGCCAGGGCGTCGGCGTGCCGGTCGACCGCCTCCTCGTCGAGGGCGTCGACCTGATCGGTCTCGGCCGTGCCACCCGCGGCGCGGATGGCATCGGCGACCCCTTCCAGTCTCTTGCGGGTGCGTCCGGCCAGATGGACCCGCGCACCTTCGCGGGCGAAGGCGCGGGCGACCGCCCCGCCGATCGCGCCTCCCCCTCCGTAGATGACGGCGTTCTTGTTCTCGAGCAGCACGATGTGCCTCCTGAGTACCTACGTACTCAGTGCAGACCGGCCGGGGCCCGGGAACTCATCGGTCGCCGGAGTGCGGGGGCTTTCACGGGGACCTCACGGGACCTCGCGGGGATCTCACGGGACCCCGCGGGACCTCGCGGGGATCTCAGACGGAGCGGAGGTACTGCTCCGGGATGTGGGTCTCGCTGCCCAGCTCACGGGCCGCGTGCCGGGCCCACGACGGGTTACGCAGCAGCTCACGGCCGAGCAGCACCGCATCGGCCTCACCGTTGCCCAGGATCTTCTCCGCCTGCTCGGCCTCGGTGATCATGCCGACCGCGGCGACCGGGAGCCCGGTCTCCGCCTTCACCCGCGCGGCGAACGGCACCTGGTAGCCGGGTCCGGTCGGGATGCGGACCCGCGGTGCGTTGCCGCCGGTGGAGACGTCGAGGAGGTCGACGCCGTGCTCCTTGAGCAGAGCGGCGAAGCGGACTGTTTCGTCGGCCGTCCAGCCCGCCTCGTCCAGCCAGTCGGTGGCGGAGATACGGAAGAAGAGCGGCAGCTCGTCGGGCCACACCGCGCGCACCACGTCGACGACCTCGAGGGCGAAGCGAGTGCGGTTCTCGAAGGACCCGCCGTACTCGTCGTCCCGCTGGTTGCTGTGCGGCGACAGAAACTCGCCGATCAGATAGCCGTGCGCACCGTGGATCTCGGCGACCTTGAATCCGGCGTCCAGCGCGCGGCGGGCGGCGGCAGCGAACTGGGCGGTGATTTCCCGTATCCGAGCGACCGTCACCTCGGTGGGGACGGGGTGCCCCTCGTCGAAGGGGAGCGGGCTGGGTCCGAGCGGCTGCCAGCCGTACTCATCGGCGCCCACCGGCGCGCCGCCCTTCCAGGGGCGGTCGGTGGATGCCTTGCGCCCGGCGTGCGCCAGTTGGATGCCGGGGACGGTGCCGTGGCTCTCCAGGAAGCGGGTGATCCGGCGGAACGCCTCGACCTGGGTGTCGTTCCAGATCCCGAGGTCCGCGGGGCTTATCCGGCCCTCCGGGCTGACCGCGGTCGCCTCGGTGAGGATCAGGCCTGTGCCGCCGGTGGCGCGGGCGGCGTAGTGGGCGAAGTGCCAGTCGTTCGCGACGCCGGCGTTCGGGCCGAACACCTCCGCGCTGTACTGGCACATGGGTGCCATCCAGACGCGGTTGGGGACGGTAAGCGACCGCAGGGTGTAGGGCTGGAACAGCGCGCTCACGGCGGACTCCAATCGGGGCGGGGCCGGTCTACGTCTCGTACGATACCCATCGTAGTACGGGGGCCGTCAAACTACGAGAGGTTTCGTACATTGCACCGGCGACGGCCTACTGGCGGAGCTCCTGCGTGCAGCACTTCGCTCCACCGCCCGCCTTGCGGAACTCCGAGAGGTTCACGGGGACGGGGACATAGCCGCGCGCCGTCACCTTCTCCATGAGGCCCGTCGCGTCCTGCGCCATCACCACATTGCGTCCGTCGGAGACGGAGTTGAGCCCGAAGGCCAGCGCATCCTCCCTGGTGGCGACGGTGGCGTGCGGGAAGAGAGTCCGCAGGACCTGCTGACTGCCTTCGGAGAAAGCGCCCGGGTAGTAGGCGATGTTGCTGTCGTCGAGCGCGAAGAGCGCTGTGTCCAGGTGATAGAAATGCGGGTCGATCAAGTGAAGGCTCACCGTCGGTGTGCCGAAGAATTCCTGGACTTCGTGATGGGCCGCCACAAGGGTGCGAAACCCGGTGCCGGCGAGGATGTATCCGCCGACCGGGGTGAAGTCACCTTCTCCTTCGCAGGTATGTGACGGGATCCGAGTCTCGAATCCGGCGCTTTGGAACCAGACCCGGTAATGGGCGGCTTCCGGTTGCCGCTCCGGTGCATGGAATTTCGCGCCGAACGCCTTGCCGTCGAGTACGAGTGCCGAATTGGCCGCGAACACCATGTCAGGGAGATCCGCGACCGGATCCACAACCTCCACGGTGTGACCCAGCGCGCGATACAGGGATACCAGCCCGTCCCACTGTTTCCGTGCAAGGTCGAGGTCGACCGGCTCCGCCGAGGTCATCCAGGGATTGATGGCGTACCGGACGTCGAAGTGCTCCGGCGGGCAGACGAGATACCGGCGCTTCCTCGCGGTTCGGATGGACGGCATCCGCGTCTTCCTCTCATCGGGCCGGGGGGTACTGACCACGCTAGAGATGGGTGACGGACAGCGACAAGACGAATTAATTGCGCCTACTCGCAACAATGTTGCGTGCACGGGATGTGGAGCCACCACTTGTTAGGTCAGGTCCGGCGCGATACTTCCCGATCCGGCCTCGGGGCTGCTCGGCAGAAGGTGCGAGAGCACGATGAAGCTGTTGGTGGCCTTCACGAAAGGCTCGGACCGGATGCGTTCGAGGACGTCTTCGAAGTGCGCGACGTCGAGCGCCCTGATGTGCAGGATCGCGTCGGCCCGTCCGGTGACAGTCACGGCCGACTGCACCTCGGGGTGGTTTCGGACCACCTCCGCCAGCCTCCTTGGCGGAGCGGCTCCGTCGCAGAACACCTCCACATACGCTTCCGTGTGCCAGCCGAGCGCTGCGGGCTTCACCACCGTGGTGAAACCTGTGATCACCTCCTGCTCCCTGAGCCGGTCCACCCGGCGCTTGACGGCGGGTGCCGACAGGCCGATCGACACGCCGATCTCCCGCAGGCTCGCCCGCGCGTCGGCCATCAGGGCCGAAATGATCTTGCGGTCGAGTTCGTCGAGGTCAGCTCCGCGCCGGGACATGGAGTCAGCTCCTTTCGCGCAGTGCATCGGGCCTCACGGCTGTACGAGGAGCATGTTTCGCGGCGATCATGCCATCCGTCGTCCCAGGGCCTGTACGGCTCTGTCCTACGGCTCGTACGGCCTTCACCGTATTACGGCGAGTGTCAAACTACGAGGGTTCTCGTACAATGGAGACCCCGATGAAGTGGAGGCGCCGTGACCACCGCGACAAGACCCCGCGTGCTTGCCCACCCCACGCGGGAAGAGATCCGTCTGGAGAACGTGCTCCACGCGCTCTCCGACCCGATGCGGCTGCGTGTGGTGCGTGAGCTCGCGACGGCCGAGGACAACCTGTCCTGTTCGTACTTCGACCTGCCCGTAACCAAGTCGACGACCACCCACCACTTCCGCGTCCTGCGTGAGAACGGCGTGATCCGGCAGATCTACCGGGGCACCGCCAAGATGAACGGACTGCGGCGTGACGACCTGGACGCGCTTTTCCCCGGGCTGCTCGACAGCATCCTCGCCGCAGCCGCGGGCCAGGCGGAGCGCCTCGGCGAGGGCTGAGGCGCAGGTGTTCCCGTGCCCGCCGCTCAATCGCCCGCCGCGCTCAACAGCCCTGGCCAGTCAGGGATTTTGACGGTACGCCGGCCGAGCGTGCGGCCCAGCGCCGACTCGGCAGACTCGATCGCCAGCCAGCCCGGCCATTGCACAGGGCGGTGTCCCGACTCCCGCAGTTCGGCCAGCGGATCCGCGGCGACAGGCCGAAGTGCGAGCGCCGCGGCATCGTCCAGAAGCGAGGCCACCGTCTCTTTGGCGCACGGCCGGTTGGTGCCGATCACCCCGGTCGGGCCGCGCTTGATCCACCCCGCCACATACTCCCCGGGCGAAGGTACGCCGTCCCGCAGTATCCGCCCGGCCGCGTGCGGCACGGTGCCCCGTCCCTCGTCGAACGGCAGCCCCGGCAGCGGGACACCGCGGTAGCCCACCGCCCGCAGCACCAGTTGCGCCTCGATCTCCTCGTACGCTCCGGTGCCCCGAACGCCTCCGTCTCCGTCCGGAACGGTGCGCTCGAACCGTACGCCGCCCACCCGCCCATCCCGCTCCAGCAGCTCCACCGGGCGGAGGAAGAACCGCAGATGGATCCGGCGGTCCCGGCTCTGTGCGGGCTGCGCCGCCCAGCCGCGTACGACATCGAGGTTGCGCCGGTTGACCGCGGATAGCGCGGACACGGCGGAAGCAGAAGGATCCGCGTACGCGGGGTCGAGTGAGAGGTCCGCGGGGTCGACCAGCACCTGGGCCGCAGGCAGCGAGCCGAGCTCCCGCAGCTCCTTGGTGGTGAACTTCGCCTGCGAGGGGCCGCGCCTGCCCACCATGTGCACTTCGCGGACCTGGCTGAGCGAGAGCGCCCCGAGTGCCGTCTGCGGCACATCGGTGGGCCGCAGCTCGTCCGCGCCCCGCGCGAGGATGCGGGCCACGTCGACGGCCACATTGCCGACGCCGATGACCACGGCCGAACGGGCCCCGAGAGCGAAGCCGTTGCCCGCCGAGTCGGGGTGCGCGCTGTACCAGGAGACGAAATCGGTGGCCGAGCGGCTGCCGGGCAGATCCTCGCCGGGAATGCCGAGCCTGCGGTCCCTCGCGGCCCCGACGCAGTAGACGACGGCGTGGTAGAGCTCCAGGAGCCGCTCGGGGCCGAGCCCGTGCCTGCCCACCTCCACATTGCCGATGAAATCGACCTGCTCGTGCTCCAGCACGGTGCGCAGATTGTTCTGCAGTGACTTGATCTTCTCGTGGTCGGGCGCGACTCCGTAGCGCACGAGTCCGTAGGGACAGGGGAGCCGGTCCAGTACGTGCACCCGCACATCCGGCACCCGGCTCTGCTGGACGAGGTCCTGCGCGGCGTAGACCCCGCTGGGTCCCGATCCGACGACAGCGACGCGAAGCACAGCTGCGCTCCTTCCCGCAGGGGATTCCAGCATCGCACCGGTGAGCGCCGATGGGGGAGATGCTCTAACGGGGTGTCTTGTGGCGTCATGACGTGCGAGCCGCCGCACAAGGTAAAGATTTGACTGGTTACGTGCTAATTGTGCAAGAAACTACGTTTCTTAACGTTAATGATCAGTATGACCTGGGTGGAGTGCTGCCCTGCCCACCCGTCTGGGAGCTGCAAGGTGCCGGCACGGTCACCTCGGAGCCCAGCGGACACGAGATCCCCCCGCCCTGGTTCAACGTCCGGCTGACCTTCGCCGGTGGTGCCCGCATCGACGTCCTCGCCGTCGTCGACGACGGGCAGATCGCCATTGAGGATCTGCGCGCCGACCCGCCGCTGCCGCTCGGGGGCTTCGCGGTGCTCGCCGAGCGGATCGAGGACCCGCTCGAGGACGCCTGCCGGGCGGCCGCGTCGCCACCCGCCCCCGATGAGCCGGAGCCCGCTCCGCTCTGCGCCGGTGGGCAGGCGGAGGCGCGGGATCCCGGCCGTCGCCGGGCCCGCCCCGCAGTGCCGCGCGGCAGCGCCGGCCGGCGGATGGCGGCCGATGCCTACCGGGCCGCACAGCAGGACGGGCGTGACCCCGTGCTCGCCGTGATGGCCGCGACCGGGCGGAGCCGCCGCAAGTCGCTCCGGCTCATCGCGGGCGCCCGCGACGAGGGCTATCTCGCCCCACGCCACAACCGCCCCCGGCCCTGGTTGCAGCCCGGCGCCGTACAGCGGCAGGTCACAATGCGCGCATCCGGTTGATCTCACTCGTCTGCTGAGCGATCACATCGCTCGCCATTTCCTCGATCAGGATGTTGTTGCCCTTCGAGAGGGCGTCGGTGGCCATGGTGATGGCCCCCTGGTGGTGAGTGATCATCATCTTCAGGAAGAGTTCGTCGAACGCCTTGCCCTTCGCCCCGCGCAACTGGGCGAGTTGGGCAGTGGTGGCCATTCCCGGCATCGCGGCCTGCCCGTGGTCGTGACCGCTATTCCCCTTCGCCCCACCGTTCGTTTTCAGCCAGCCCTGCATCGCGCCGATCTCCGGCTTCTGCGAGGCGGCTATCCGCTCGGCCAGCCGCTTGACCTGCGTGGATCCCGCGCGGTCCGGTGCCAGGGCGGTCATCTGCAGCGCCTGACCGTGGTGCTCGATCATCATCTGCGCGTAGGAGAAGTCCGCCGCGTTGGGGGAGTCGTCGGGGGCGGCCTTCGCGGCTTCCTCGGCAGAGAGGGTCCTGGCCGGCTCACCCGGTTTGCCCGGCGCCACCACGGAGGGTCCGGCGCCCCCCTTGGCCTTGGCGGGAGTGCCGGAGTCCGACTCGCAGGCACCCAGGGCGAGTACGGCGGCCGTGACCGCGGCCGCAACGGCCGACCTGCGGACACACGCGGCCCTACGGCGGTTCAACACGGTGACCTCCAGTGGCACTTGGGGTGTTTGGGGACGTTCCTAGCACGCTTCCGCACGCGGGTGATCAAAAATTTTCATTACGTCTGCGTTGCCATCTGTTGAGATGTACATGGAAGGGAAGATACTGCCGAGGTCCGTGAACCGTTCAACAGCGAACGGATACAAGGGAGGACGCAGTGACCCTGTTGCACCCCACCCGAGTGCGGCGCAGACGTCTGGGCGTGGCGACAGCCGCGGCCGGGCTCCTCGCCACACTTCTGACGGCTGGACCCGCAGTCGCCACACCCGACCCCGGCGACACCCCTGCTCAGCAGAGAGTTTTTTCGGGGCAGGCAGCCGAAGACAGGTCTGCCATCAGGAGCGGCGAGATACCCGGCGTGGACGAGATCGTCCACAGCGACAACATCGAACATCTCGCCAACATCCCCAAGGACGCGATCACGGGCACCAACTCGGACATCGCCTTCCAGGGGAAGTACGCCTTCTCGGGCAACTACGACGGCTTCCGGATCTTCGACATCAGCAATCCGAAGTCGCCCACGACCGTTGCCCAGGTCCTCTGTCCCGGTGGGCAGAACGACATCTCGGTCTCCGGTAACCTGCTCTTCCTCTCCACCGACTCCTCGCGCAGCGACAATTCGTGCAACAGCACGACGCAGCCCGCGACCGAGAAGTCGTCCTGGGAGGGCATGAAGATCTTCGACATCAGCGACATTCGCAACCCGCAGTACGTCGCCGCTGTCGAGACCGCCTGCGGCTCGCACACGCACACGCTCGTGCCCGAGCGCAGCAACGTCTACATCTACGTCTCCTCGTACTCGCCGAGCGCGACTTTCCCGGACTGCCAGCCGCCGCACGACGGAATCTCCGTCATCAAGGTGCCGCGCAAGGCCCCCGAGAAGTCCGCGATCGTGAACTTCCCGGTGCTCTTCCCGGGTGAAGGACCGGACGGCGGCGGCAACCCCGGCTCGCCCACCAACCCGGGCGTCTCCAAGACCACCGGCTGCCACGACATCACGGTGCTTCCCTCGAAGGACCTGGCCGCCGGCGCCTGCATGGGTGACGGCATCCTGTTCTCGATCAAGGACCCGGAGCACCCCAAGGTGATCGACCGGATCCAGGACAACGTCAACTTCGCGTTCTGGCACTCGGCGACCTTCAACCAGAAGGCCAACAAGGTCGTCTTCACCGACGAGTTGGGTGGCGGCGGCGCGGCCACCTGTAACGCCGAGATCGGCCCGAAGCGCGGCGCCGACGGCATCTACGACATCGTTGGCAAGGGTGACCGGAGCAAGCTGGTCTTCCGCAGCTACTTCAAGATCGACCGGCCCCAGGCCGACGCCGAGGTCTGCGTGGCCCACAACGGTTCGATCATCCCGGTGAAGGGCCGCGACATCATGGTCCAGGCCTGGTACCAGGGCGGCATTTCGGTGTGGGACTTCACCAACTCCTCGAAGCCGAAGGAGATCGGCTACTTCGAGCGCGGTCCGGTCACCCTCGACCGGGTCACCACCGCGGGCTCCTGGTCGGCGTACTACTACAACGGATACGTCTACTCGAACGACATCGCCAAGGGCCTCGACGTTCTGAAGATCAACGACAGGCGCACGGACCCTGCGAAGTGGGTGCGGCTGCCCGAGCTCAATGTGCAGACCCAGCCCGACTACTTCGACCGCGACTGATCCCCTGCCTCAACAGGCGTTCCGCCGGGCGGTTTCTCGCCCGGCGGGACGCCGAGCTCCCAGTCCAGCCCGTACCGCTGGAACAGCTCAGCGCGCAGCCGAGCCAGCCCCATCGGTACCCCCGGCAGCAGCATCGCGAAAACCGCGCCCATCAACAGGGCGCGCAGCAGTGGATAGTCGGCTTCGACATCCTGTGATCCATAGCGCTCCACCGTGTCCCGCAGCAGGGTCGCAAGACGCTGCTGCTCCGGGCACTGCCTGAACCCCTCGGCCTGAAGGACGCCCGACATGTGTGTCCGCATCAGCACGGGCCGGTCGACCGCGAGCCCGAGGATGGCATCGATCGCCCGCGCCAGCCGCTCCCGCCCGTCATCGGTTCTGGGCTCGCGCTCCAGCGCCGCCTCCAGCGTGCGATGCATCAACCGGTGCACGGCCGACTGCAGCAGTTGCCGTTTGCCCGGGAAGTAGTACGAGACAAGCCCGCGCGCGGAGCCCGCTCTGTCGGCGATGTCGGCCAGTGTCGTCGCCTCGTACCCGCGCTCTGAGACCAGCTCCACGGCGGCCTGCAAAAGCCGCTCCCGGGAACGCCGACGAAGCTCTTCATTGACCGATGCGCTCCGCGGGGACATGCTTGACTCCTGCGTTGACTGGCTCTGAGCCAGTATACTCAACGTGTCCCGGTGCGAGGCCTTCAGGGCCTGGTCAGCGGGGGTGCTACCCGAACCGGGCGACGCGGGGGATCGTCCGGTTCGGGTAGCTTTGCCATGTCTTAAGTGTGCCTCCGTGTGCCTCCGGTCGGTTTCAGCCGATGAGCCCGAGCACCGGGCGCAGCCCCGCGGGACGCTCCTCCACCGGCAGATGGTCCACGAAATGGACCGCACACCCCAGATTCGCGGCCCCGCCGTCCGCGTATTTGTCGTCGCCGACCATCAGGACGTCGCCGGGGTCCTTGCCCAGGGCCTCACAGGCGGTGCGGAAAAGACGTACGTCGGGCTTCTGCGCACCGTGCTCATACGAGAGGGCATAGGCGTCCACCCAGGCATCCAGGCCGTGGGCGCGGAAGACCGGCCGCGGATCCCAGCCGATGTTGCTGACCACCGCGATGCCGACCCCCCACTCCCGCAGCGTGCGCAATACGTCGGCGGCGTCGGGGTACGGGCGCCAGGCGGCGGGCGTCATATGGCGTTCGTAGAGCGCGTCGTACAGACCCGGGTCCGGCAGCTCCACCTGGCGGGCGAGACCGGTGTACGCGGCACGGTGCCGTTCCGCGCTCTCGTCGCGGGTCTCCCACAGCCCGGCGAGACCTGGTGGCATCCGCTGCGGCGACGAGCCGCCAGGGAGCGCCCCGGCCGCCGCCAACTGCTCGGCGTACCGAGCCAGCTCGGCTTCCGGGAGACTGCTGCCGCGCGCGTCGAGGACCGCGCGAAGCCAGTCCCGCGCGGGCTCGATGCGAAACAGCGTTCCGGAGAAGTCGAAGAGCACACCCGTGATCGCCATGACCGCGATCCTTTCGGGGTCAGCGCTGCCGGGACAAGACCACACGCTCGTACGCCGCGATCGAAAGCGCTGCCCAGCAGGCACCGAGCAGCCAGCCGCCCACCACGTCCGAGGGCCAGTGCACGCCAAGGTAGAGCCGGGTCAAGCCGACCCCGATGACGGAGACGACGGCGGCCGCGACGCTCCAGTGCCACAGCCGTCCCTGTGCTCCGTGCCGCCTGAGCAGCCACAGCAGCAGAGCGCAGCTGACCATGGCCGTCATCGCGTGGCCGGAGGGGAAGGACGCGTAGTGCGCGGAGTCGACCGGATCCGGCCATTGCGGCCGCTCCCGGCCCACGGCGGACTTCAGCCCCTGCTGTACGAAGCTGCCCACCGCGCTGGTCACCGCGACCCACACCGCCAGCAGCCGCTCCCGCAGCCACCACAGCCACAGGACAGCCGCCGCGGTCAGCGCACGCATCGTCCACGGGTCCCACACCCAGTCGGTGAGCACTCGGCTCACCCGGGTGAGCCCCGGCTCGGAGACCGCCCAGCCGTGCAGGCCGTCCGCGACCGTGCGGTCGAAGGAGACGAGGGGGGACCAGGAGACCGCGACCAGGGTCAGCAGCACCGCCGAGAGGGCGGCGAGCAGCGCGCCCGTACGGGCGGTTGCGGCCACCGGGGTGTGCGCCGGCGGAGCGGATGGCGCTGAGCGCGTGGAGTGCATGAGGGAGATCTTCGCTGCTGACCGGCTCATAAGGCTATCCCAGCGCGCGCAGCGCGGGCACGAATGCGACCAGCAGAGGGATCACAGGCACCAGGGCGGCGGCCGCGGTCAGCCGCAGCCGACGGCCCGCGGTGAGCCGCGGCACGGGTGTCAGCAGCCGGTTCACCCGCTGTGGCAGCTGGGCGTCCGGTGTGGGGCAGGGCCCGAACACACCGCGGTCCTCGTTGAGTTCGACCAGGGCCAGGGCGATCGTCAGCCGGCCGAAGCGCCTGGACGCGACATCGTCGGCCGCCAGCTCGACCAGCCGGTGCATCTCGTCGCGGAACGCCGCGAACACCGGAATCTGCGGAAAGCCGGTGGCGAGCGCGGCGGAACAGTGCAGCAGCCAGTCGTGCCGCGCCTGTGCGTGCCCCTGCTCGTGCGCCAGTACGGCATCGAGCTGACGCTCCTTCAGACGGCGCAACGCGGCCGTGGTGACGACCAGTTGGGGCGCCGGGCCCGGCAGCCACCAGGCATCGGGCCGCTCCCCCTCCAGAACGACCAGAGGTTCGCCGCCCGGCTCCTCGCCCGGCATCAGGGGGGCGCGCACCAAAAGTTCTGTGCGCCGCCGCTTGCGCCGGACACGGGTCCGATGGATCTCGCGGGTGAGCATCGCGCCGGTCCACAGGCCCCCGCAGGCCAGGACGACGGCGAGGACGGCCGACCACGGTCCGTTCGCGCCGAGGGCGTACGCCTCCACCACGCCGTGCGGCGCGGGCGCGAAGACATGACCCCGCACAAGCTGCCAGGCCGCCGCCGCGCTGAACGTCATGGAGAGCGCGAAGCACAGCAATACGGCCGCGACCACGCACTGCCAGCCCCACAGTGCCACTACGGGCTCGCGCTCCGGCCAGTCGGCACGCGACGCGAGTCGCGGGGCCACGACGGCGGCCAGTGCGCCGAGAAGCAGCAGCACGAGGGAGACCAGCATGCTGTCAGCCTATGAGCGCCCGGCTACTTGCGGGTATGGCCTCGCGCTCCAAGTGACGTACGACACGGTTTCGGTACCACCGCCCGGACGGCTCAGAGAGCGAGCAGCATCGTCAGCATGGCGAGGCCCATAGCGAGCCGGCAGGCCGGCGCCAGCTCGGGCTGTGCGCCCCAGGAGGACGTCGCCGCACCGCCCCCGGGGGACGGCACAGGCATCAAGCGGACGCCGGAGCGCAGCACGTACACGGCGTAGTACACCAGCAGGCCGCCGGTGAGGAGGGGGATTCCGGCTGCCGCGTGCCCGGCGTGGCTGCCGCCGGACGTCATCGCCACCGCCATGTAGACCATCGCGAGGGAACCCACGACGTGATGGAGATGGTGAGCGCCGCGGCGGGCCGGCCACAGGGCGCGCAGGGCTGCCGCCCCGAAGACCACCGCGTACACCACCCACCCCCAACTGGGCGGCGCGTATATGGCGGCGGGCACCGCCATCGCCGCCATTCCCGACCCCATCAGGGCTTCGCCGCCGGCTGCCTCGCGTGCCTCGCCGGAGCAACTGCGCATCCGCACCAGGCAGTACACGCCGGTCCCGCCGCACAGCGCGACGAGCAGCCAGCCGGACATGGCCGGTCCGTGCACGGCGCACCTCCCCCTTCGACGGTGTCGAGGAGTCGATGCCCGGGGGCGCGGGGGCCTACGCGAGCGCACGGAGGTGCAGGGGGAGCGCAGCCCGGCAATCCGGCCGCCCCGGACGCCCTGTGGCGGGTCGCGCCACGTCACGGCGAAGTCGTCGAGCCAGGAGGAGCGCCCCAGGAACAGCGCCTCAGGGGCGGTACCGCAGTGGATGATCGGCCGGCACTTCGACGATCGCGATCCGGTGGCCGTCCGGGTCGGCGATCCACATCTCGATCAGCCCCCACGGCTCGCGCGTGGGCGGTCGCAGCACCTCGACGTCCCGCGCCGACAGCTCGGCGTGGACCGCGGCCGCGTCCTCGACCTGGAGCCACAGCTCGGGACCGGTCGCGGCCGGGGCATCTGAGCGCCCGGAGACCTCGAGAAACCCGCCGCCCAGGAAGTAGACCGTGCCCCGCTCGGGACCAGTGCCGAACTCGCGGTAGACGGGGAGGCCGAGAGTCTGCCCGTAGAACCGCCGGGACCTCTCCGGGTCGGTCGGGCGCAGCAGGATCCGGCTGCTCAGCACATGCACCATGGTCAAAACCCTAAGGCGGGCGGGCCGGGTTAGTCTCGGCACACCTGTACACCGTCGAGATGGGAGTGCCACCCCAATGGACACCGCACCGGCCCGGGACTCCGGCGAGCTCACCTACCGTGACGCGGTCGAGGCCGATGTGCCCGCGCTCGTCCCGCTGATCCAGTCAGCGTACCGAGGCGATGCGAGCCGCACCGGCTGGACCACCGAGGCGGACATTCTCGACGGACAGCGCACCGACCCGGAAGGCGTCCGGGAGGTCATCAATGCCGCCGGCAGCACCCTGCTCATAGTGGAGCGCGGCGGTGGCCCGATCGCCTGCTGTCAGCTCGAGCACCGCGGTGAGGCCGTGTACTTCGGCATGTTCGCCGTCCGCCCCGAGCTGCAGGGCGGGGGCCTCGGCCGCCGGATCATCACGGAGGCGGAGCGCACCGCGCGCGAGCGCTGGGGTGCGCGCGAGATGCACATGACCGTGATCTCGGTACGCGACGAGCTGATCGCCTGGTACGAGCGCCGCGGATACCGCCGTACGGGAAAGCTGAGCCCCTTCCCGTACGGCGACGAGCGTTTCGGCATCCCGCGGCGCGACGATCTCGCCTTCGAGCTGCTGGTGAAGGAATTGTCCTAGGAGGACGTCCCGAGAACAAGGTCCTCAGGCCGTGAACCGGCCGGTGCGCCGGATCTCGGGGAAGTCGGTGGTCGCGCCGTCGAGTTCGAGGGCGCGCACCAGCCGCAGATGCTCCTGGGTGTTCACCACCCAGCCGATCACCTGAAGGCCTTCGCCGTGCGCGTGCTCGACGGTCTCCAGGGTCAGCCTGCGGATGTTCAGAGCGATGGAGGCGGCGCCCACCGCCTTGGCCCGGTCCACGACGTCGGCGCCCCAACGGCTGGCGATGAGTACCGTCCGTACACCGGGCACCAGGCCCGCGATCTCGGCGACCGCGTCGTCGTGGAATGACGACACCTCGACGCGGTGTACGAGATCGCGGCTGAGCATCACCTCGGCCAGTGCCCGGGCCGCCGCCACGTCCTTGATCTCCGCCTGGAGCGGTGCCCGCACGGCCTCGAGTACCTCCTCGAAGACCGGCACCCGCTCGCCGTTGCCCGCGTCGAGCTCCCGCAGCTCGGCGAGGGTCTTGTCGGCGATGGGCCCCTTTCCGTCGGTCGTACGGTCCACGTCGGCGTCGTGCATGACGGCGAGCGCGCCGTCCTTGGTGAGATGCAGATCCAGTTCGATGGCGTCCATTCCGGCCTGTTCGGCGCGGACGAAGGAGCGCAGGGTGTTCTCCGGCTCGACGCCCATGACCCCGCGATGACCGATGGTGAGGAAAGTCAAGATTCTCTCGCTTCCGTCGACGGCGGCTCCCGCGAGGCGCATCCCGGCAGCCGCGCGGCAAGCACGCAGCCTAACGGCCCGCCTCCGCGATGGGACCGGTCTGGCGCGGGGGAGTGGAATGGTCCACTCGGGCCCCCGCGATCCCCAGGACGAAACCGGTGATGAGGGCTGGGACAAGGACGGCACGGGTGCTCACGCGGTATGGCTCCGGGAGAGGCGGGCGAGGTGCGGACCCCTCCGTCCTCCCCGTGGTGGGCCGCCCGCAGCCAGCCGCGTCACCCGCCCGTGGGCGCGTCCTGCGCGGCTTGACGCGAAGCGGCGCTCAGCTGACGGCCTGGCCGAAGCGTTCGCCCGAACCACCCCCGACCGCAAAATCTTCGGTGATCACGGGGGTGATGCAGGATAATCTCCCAAGACTCTACTTGTACGGGAGAACCGCACACGGATACGGTGTCTTGACGAGAGGTTCTCCTGTGAAGGAAGTGACATGACGGAAATTCTTGTGCAGACCGCTGCCGTAGAGGGCATATCCCACACCGCCCGGGTGATCGACCACCCGGCTTGGCCGACGCTCAAGAATGCCGTCGAGGAGATCCGCCCCTGGCAGTCCAAGGACGGCTCCATCGACTTCGACGCTGAGGGCGCCCCCGCCCGCGTCACCGCCGATGCCGCGCTCGACCGAGTGATCGACGCCGTGGAGGAGCTCTCCCAGCTGCTCCCGCACGACGCCGCGTACCACCGCGCGCTCGTCGCTGATCTGCGCAAGTGGGCCGGCAGCGCCTTCGGTGTCCCCGACTTCCTGGACTCGCTGCTCGCCTTTCAGCCCGCCGCCACCCGCGCCGACGGACTGCAGCACTTGGTCCTCTTCCCCATGTACACGCAGAACGGCAACCCGGACCGCAACCTCGAAGCGGTCGTGCTGCGCATGGTCTGGCCCGAGTGGCTCGCAGAGCTGGAGCGCACCCGCTACGACAACCCCCTCTTCTGCGGCATCACCTTCGAGGACTTCACTGCGGGCTACGACACCAACTCCGCGGTGCTCTTCCCGGAGACCATCGCCGTGCGCGAAGCCCCGGAGCGATTCACCTGGGGCGGCATCTTCTGCGACCGCGAGGCCGCCCGTTTTCGCGCCGTCACCACGGAGGCCGTACGCATCCTCGGCCTCGAACTCCCCGACGACATCCGGGAGATGATCGGCGACCAGTCGCGCTGCGAGCAGGCCTTCGTGCTCTGGGACATGGTCCACGACCGCACCCACAGCCACGGCGACCTGCCCTTCGACCCGTTCATGATCAAGCAGCGCCAGCCGTTTTGGATGTACGGCCTGGAGGAGCTGCGCTGCGATCTCACCGCCTTCAAGGAGGCCGTGAAGCTGGAGGGCGAAGGCAACCGGCACGGCCGTGATGTGCAGTACGCGGTGCTGTTCGACCGGATGTTCCGTTTTCCGGTCACGGGTGACCGGGTGCGCAACTACGACGGACTCGGCGGCCAGCTGCTCTTCGCTTACCTCCACAAGCACGATGTGGTGCGCTGGACCGACAACACCCTGAAGATCGACTGGGAGCGCGCGCCGCAGGTCACCAACCAGCTCTGCGCCGAGATCGAGAAGCTCTACCGCGACGGCATCGACCGCCCCAAGCTGGTCCACTGGTTCGCCGCGTACGACCTGGTCTCGACCTACCTCGCACCGCACCCCGGCTCGCGCTGGGCCAAGGGCACCGACGCCCTCGATCTGTCACAGCCTCCGCGCAAGCTCGTCGACGACGTGCTTCCTGACGAGTTTCCGCTCAGCATGTTCTATGAGGCGCTCTCCAAGAAGCTGAAGTCCGTGATCGCCTCCACCAAGGGGATCACCGCGGAGACTGCCGAGCGGGTGGCCGCGTGAGCTCTCGTACGGAGGAGGCTGGGACCATGAACGAAAACGGCAGCGATCGGCTGGAGGGCGCCGTGGTCGCGGTCGCCGGAGCAGCGGGCCCGGCGGGCCGGGCCACCCTGCTGCGGCTGGCCGAGGCCGGTGCGACAGTCGTGGCCTCCGACGCGGATCCCGGGCGGCTGGCCGAGGCCGTCGACGCCGCTCGGTACGCGCACGGCGGCGCGACTGTCACCGGGGACACCGTCGACCTTCTCGATCTGAATGCCACCCGGGAGTGGGCGGACAAGACCGAGAAGGAGTTCGGCAGGATCGACGGTCTGGTCCATCTCGTCGGCGGCTGGCGCGGCAGCGCCAGCTTCGCCGAAACCGACCTCGCCGACTGGCAGCTCCTCGAGAAACTGCTGATCCGCACGGTCCAGCACACCTCGCTCGCTTTCCACGACGGGCTGCTGCGCAGCGACCGCGGCCGCTTTGTGCTGATCAGCGCGGCCGGCGCCAGCGAGCCGACCGCGGGCAACGCCGCGTACGCCGCGTCCAAGGCGGCGGCCGAGGCCTGGACGCTCGCGCTTGCCGACGCCTTCCGCAAAGCGGGGGGCGAGGAGGGGCCGAAGGCCGCGGCTGCGATCCTGGTCGTCAAAGCACTGGTGCACGACGCCATGCGCGCCGAGCGCCCGAATGCGAAGTTCGCGGGCTTCACGGACGTGACGGAACTGGCCGAGGCCATCGCCGGACTCTGGGACCGGCCCGCCCGGGAAGCGAATGGACAGCGCCTGTGGCTGACCCCCAAACCCTGAAGACCGACGCCCGACGCCATCACGACCCAGAGGTACGCGGCTTCGCCAGCGACAATTACGCGGGCGCGCACCCCGAGGTCCTCGCGGCGCTCGCCGTCGCCAACGGCGGTCACCAGACCTCCTACGGCGAGGACGCGTACACCGAGCACCTCCAGCGGATCATGCACAGCCACTTCGGGCCGACGGCCGAGGCCTTCCCGGTCTTCAACGGCACCGGTTCCAACGTCACGGCGCTCCAGGCGCTCACCGACCGCTGGGGCGCGGTGATCTGCGCCGAGTCCGCGCACATCCACACCGACGAGGGCGGCGCGCCGGAGCGGATGGGTGGGCTGAAGCTGCTGACCGTACCGACCCCGGACGGCAAGCTCACGCCCGAGCTCATCGACCGGCAGGCGTACGGCTGGGACGACGAGCACCGGGCGATGCCGCAGGTCGTGTCGATCACCCAGAACACCGAGCTGGGCACGGTTTACACCCCCGCCGAGATCCGCGCGATCTGCGAGCACGCCCACGAGCGGGGCATGAAGGTCCATCTGGACGGGGCCCGGATAGCGAACGCCGCGGCGTCGCTGAACGTCCCCATGCGGACCTTCACCAACGCCGTCGGCGTCGATGTGCTCTCCTTCGGCGGCACGAAGAACGGCATGCTGTTCGGCGAGGCTGTCGTCGTCCTCAACCCGGACGCGGTGAGCCATATGAAGCATCTGCGGAAGATGTCGATGCAGCTCGCCTCCAAGATGCGCTTCGTATCGGTGCAGTTGGAGGCGCTGCTGGCGGGTGATCTGTGGCTGCGCAGCGCCCGGCACGCAAACACCATGGCCCAGCGGCTGGCCGCGGGCGTCCGCGCCGTCGACGGGGTGGAGATCCTCTACCCCGTCCAGGCCAACGCCGTCTTCGCGCGCCTCCCGCACCATGTGAGCGAGCGGCTGCAGAAGCGCTTCCGCTTCTACTTCTGGAACGAGGCGGCCGGCGACGTCCGCTGGATGTGCTCATTCGACACCACCGAGGACGATGTGGACGCCTTCGTGCAGGCGCTGAAGGAAGAGATGGCGAAGTAACCAGCTGCATAATTATGTGGCCGACCGGAAAGTCATTGACTTCCGGTCGGCCACTTCCTTAGGGTCGGCGGGCATGGAGCTGATTCAGCAGAACCCCGAACTATCCGCGTATCTCAAAGCCGACGAGGTCATCGACCATGAGCACCCGCTGGTGCGGGAGACGGTCGCCCGTCTCCATGTCGAAGGTGCCGATGCATACGCATACGCCAAGGCGGCCTTTGAGTTCGTGCGCGACACCATCCCGCACTCCAGTGATGTGGGGGACATGCGGGTCACCTGGCGCGCCTCTGACGTCCTCGAGCAGCGGACCGGCATCTGCTGCGCCAAGGCCCATGCGCTGACCGCACTGCTCCGTGCGCAGAACATCCCCACGGCCCTCTGTTATCAGCGGCTGAATTTCGTTCACGGGCTTGTGGCTGTGAAGCTGCCGGGGCAGGACGGGTGGGCGCGACAGGACCCGCGCGGCAACAAGCCCGGAGTCGATGCCCAGTTCTCGCTGGACGGGGAGAGGCTGGCTTTCCGCGTAGAACCGGAGTCCAGTGAGGTGGACTATCAAGTACTCTATGCTGCACCACATCCGGCCGTAGTGCGTGCCCTTCAGGCCTCGCCCGACCTGGAGACGCTGTGGCTCCATCTCCCCACCGAACTGTGAGGCATCCCCGACCATGACGCTCACGCTCACCGTCTCCGACGAGGTCAGGGACCTCGCTCCCGGCTTCATTCATCTCGCGGTCGAGGCGCGCGGCCTGGTCAACGGGCCCAGCAACGCCGACAGTTCGGCCCTGCTCGACGACGCCGTCCGCCGGCTTGCCGAGCGGCTGGACGGCCGTGCCCCGGACGAGGACCCCCACTTGGCCGCCTGGCGCGCCGCGTACTCCGCTTTCGGCGCCAAGCCGTCCCGTACCCGCAACTCCGCCGAGGCGCTGGCCAAGCGGGCACTCGCCGACGGCGGGCTGCCGCGCATCAATGTGCTGGTCGACCTCTACAACGCGATCAGCGTCGCCCATCTCGTCCCGGTCGGGGGCGAGGACACCGACCACATCAAGGGCGGGATGCGCCTCGTACGCGCCACCGGCCAGGAGCCGTTCGTCACCGTCGCGGGCGGTGAGGAGACCGTCGAGCACCCGGACGCCGGCGAGGTCGTCTGGTGCGACGACGAAGGCGTCACCTGCCGGCGCTGGAACTGGCGTCAGGGAGTACGCACCCGGCTCACCGAGGAGTCGGTGAACGCGCTCTTCCTGCTGGAGGGTATGGCCCCCATGACGACCGGCGAGCTCGAGGCCGCAGCCGCCGAACTCGCCGAGTCGCTCCAGAAGTTGAGCCCCGGAGCGCGGATCACCGTCCACCCGCCACAGGCAGGGGCGTGACGTTTCAGCCGGCCTCGCGGACCTCGGCCGGAGTCGGCGCCGTACCCCCGAGGTGCGCGGGCACCCACCAGGTGTCGCTCGCATCCTTGGGGTGTACGGGATAGGCGCGCTGCGCGGCTTCGAGGAGCTCCTGCACCCGCCCGCGCACCCGCCGCGTGATCGCGCCCGCGTACTGGTCGCCAGGAGCCTCCATGGGCTCGCCCACCCGGATCGTCACCGGGATGTGGCTGCGCCTGAAGTTGCGCGGGCGGCCCTTGGTCCAAATCCGCTGGGTGCCCCACAGCGCCATCGGGATCAGCGGAACGCCCGCCTCCTGGGCCAGCCGGGCAGCGCCCGACTTGAAGGACTTGAGGGTGAACGACTGGGAGATCGTCGCCTCGGGGAAGACGCCGATGATCTCGCCCGAGCGCAGCGATTCCAGCGCGTGTGCGTAGGCCGTCTCACCCTGCTTGCGGTCCACCGGAATGTGCTTCATCCCGCGCATCAGCGGGCCGGAGATCGTGTGCCGGAAGACGGACTCCTTCGCCATGAAGCGCACCAGGCGCTTCTGGGGCAGCGCCGAGAGGCCGGTGAAGATGAAGTCCAGATAGCTGATGTGATTGCTGACGAGCACAGCACCGCCGGAGCGCGGGATGTTCTCCGATCCCTGAGTGTCGATCTTCAGGTCCAGCGCCTTGAACAGCGTGCGAGCGGCGCCGATGACCGGCCGATAGACGAGCTCTGCCATCAGGAGAGGGCCCCTTCTGTGTGCCAGGGGAGGTTCTCCCGGCGGAAGTTACGCAGCCGTAGGTTTTCGGCATTGGGCAGATCGTGCCCCATACGCAGCGCGCTGACCAGTCCTGGCGCCCCGGGTGGGCGAGATTCTTCTCACGCCGTGCTTGTCACATCATGGCCGGACAGCACTCGCCCGGCGCAGCAGCAGATACATCTCGCACCCCAGGCAGTACCCGAATGCGGCGTTGAGGAACGCGGCGGCCAGTGCGCAACCGGTGGCGACGAGAGCGAGCCACGACGGCCCCCAGAAATAGGCGACCAGCCCGATCAGGGCGAAGGCGAGCCCCACGCCCTGCGCGAACCGCGGCGGCGCGGGCGACTCCAGCTCCGCCGGCGGCCCGAGCCGCGGCCGTACCGTGGTGCGGAAAAGCCATCCGTACGGCGAACGCTGCACGCCGAATGCCGCCCCCGCGGCGAAGCAGAGCGCCTGCCAGGCGAGCAGGGCGCCGCTGCCCGTAACGAGAACGGCGGCGAGTACGACCGTGGTGACGGCGGCCCCGAAACGCGGCCCCCTGACGTCGATGTCCATGCCCTCAGCATCGCTCAGCGGAGCCGCCGTGCGGCCGCGGGAATCTTTACGGTCCTGTGAACGCTGGACGGGTCGATGACTGGACTCGTGGTGTGTGCGGTGGTGCTCGCGGCGGCGAGCGCCTTCGGGCTGTGGCAGCGGCGGAACGACGGGAGGCTGAAGGTGCGGGGTCGGGACGCCGGCGGACGGCTCGGCGCGGCGGAGCTCGGTGCGGACCTGGGGCAGCGGGCGACGCTCGTCCAGTTCTCCAGCGCGTTCTGCCGGCCGTGCCGGGCGACGAGGCGCACTCTCGCCGAAGTCGCGGACATGGTCGACGGCGTCACGCATGTCGAGATAGACGCGGAGGAGCGTCTCGCCCTGGTGCGAGACCTCGGCATCCTCAAGACGCCCACGGTGCTGGTGCTCGACGCGGGCGGCAACATCGTCACCCGGGCCTCCGGCCAGCCACGCAAGGCGGATGTGATCGCCGCGCTCGGACAGGCGGTGTGACGCCTCGTGACTCGTGTCGCACATCCTGGAGCGCACTTGACTGCATGCCTCATACATCTCACGCTGGCGCTGTGCTTCCAGAACTCCTTCTCTACGGGCGGGTCCACGTCGACCTCGCCCGGAACGCGAGTGCGCGCTGTCCGGCTGTCTGAGCAGCAACGGCCGCCCCATTCGCATCCCTTGCAGAAGGACAACTCCATGACGGCTTCGCCCGGACTCGGCACACCTCAGCTGGCCTCGCCCGACCTGCTCCGCTCCGTCTTCCGGCAGCACGCCGCGGGTGTCGCGGTGATCACCGCTCAGGGTGACAACCCCGTCGGATTCACCGCCACCTCTCTCAACTCGGTAGCCGCCGAGCCGCCGCTGATCTCCTTCGGCGTGGGTACATCGTCGTCCAGTTGGCCGGTGATCGCCCGGGCCGAGCACATTGGCGTACACATACTCGGCGACCACCAGGAGGATCTGGCCGCCACCTTCGCCCGCAGCGGCGCCGACCGCTTCGCGCCGCCCACCGGTTGGCGCAGCGGCCCCAAGGGCGTCCCGGTGCTCGACGGCGTACTCGCGTGGCTGGTGTGCCGGATCATCAGCCGCGTCCCGGCCGGAGACCATCGCATCGTGATCGCCGAGGCCGTCGTCGGCGACCCCGCGGGAGCAGGCCGGCCGTTGCTCTACCACCAGGGACGCTTCAACGGGCTGAAGGGCTGAGCGTTCTCTTCAACTGCCGGTTACGGAGCGTTGGCAAGGTCACAGTTCAAAGCGCTTGCTTACTGGGAATGAACTGGATGTACTGAGCGTACTGGCGAGTAATATTTCGTTCGGAGTGCGGCCTGCCCCGACCGGGATCCGCCCCATCAGACGCCTATGCTGCGTGCAAGGCAGCCCAGTAGAGACGATGCAGTAGGAGAGCCGGCGTGAGCCTGAGGATCGTTGTCTGTGTGAAGTACGTGCCCGACGCCACCGGCGACCGGCACTTCGCCGATGACCTGACCGTCGACCGCGACGATGTCGACGGCCTGCTGTCGGAGCTGGATGAGTACGCGGTCGAGCAGGCGCTGCAGATCGCCGACGAGGCGGACGACGCGGAGATCACCGTGCTGACCGTCGGTCCCGAGGATGCCAAGGACGCGCTGCGCAAGGCTCTGTCCATGGGCGCCGACAAGGCCGTCCACGTCGAGGACGACGACCTGCACGGCAGCGACGTCATGGGCACCTCGCTGGTGCTCGCCAAGGCGATCGAGAAGACCGGTTACGACCTGGTCATCGCCGGTATGGCCTCGACGGACGGCACCATGGGCGTGCTGCCGGCGATTCTCGCCGAGCGCCTGGGCGTTCCGCAGGTCACGCTGCTCTCCGAGGTTTCCGTCGAGGGCGGTGTCGTCAAGGGCCGCCGTGACGGCGACACCGCGAGTGAGCAGCTCGAGGCGTCCCTGCCGGCCGTCGTGTCCGTGACGGACCAGTCGGGCGAGGCCCGCTACCCGTCCTTCAAGGGCATCATGGCCGCCAAGAAGAAGCCGGTGGAGTCCCTGGACCTGGAGGACCTCGAGATCGACGCCGACGAGGTCGGCCTCGAGGGCGCCTGGACCGCTGTGGACTCGGCCGCCGAGCGTCCGGCCCGCAGTGCCGGCACGATCGTCAAGGACGAGGGCGAGGGCGGCAAGCAGCTCGCGGAGTTCCTCGCGAGCCAGAAGTTCATCTGAGCTTCGGTCATATCCCCAACCGCCCCAGATACTTCGCATTCGCAGGAGAGCAATCCCATGGCTGAAGTTCTCGTCTATGTCGACCACGTGGACGGCGCCGTCCGCAAGCCCACTCTCGAGCTGCTGACCCTGGCCCGCCGCATCGGCGAGCCGGTCGCCGTCGCGCTCGGCTCCGGCGCCGAGGCCACCGTCCCCGCGCTCGCCGAGCACGGCGCGGTCAAGGTCCTGACCGCCGACGCCCCAGAGTTCGCCGACTACCTCGTCGTACCGAAGGTGGACGCGCTGCAGGCCGCGTACGAGGCCGTCTCGCCGGCCGCCGTGCTCGTCCCGTCCTCCGCCGAGGGCAAGGAGATCGCGGCCCGCCTCGCCGTCCGCATCGGCTCCGGCATCATCACCGACGCCGTCGACCTCGAGGCCGGCGACGAGGGCCCGGTGGCCACACAGTCCGCGTTCGCCGCCTCCTTCACCACCAAGTCCCGTGTCTCCAAGGGCACCCCGGTCATCACGGTCAAGCCGAACTCGGCCGCCGTGGAGGCCGCTCCGGCCGCGGGCGCAGTCGAGGCGCTCGCCGTCTCCTTCTCCGAGAAGGCCACCGGCACCAAGGTTGTCTCCCGCACCCCGCGCGAGTCCACCGGCCGCCCCGAGCTGACCGAGGCCGCGATCGTGGTCTCCGGCGGCCGCGGCGTCAACGGCGCCGAGAACTTCCAGATCATCGAGGCGCTGGCCGACTCGCTCGGCGCGGCTGTCGGTGCCTCGCGCGCGGCTGTGGACGCCGGCTGGTACCCGCATTCCAACCAGGTCGGCCAGACCGGCAAGTCGGTCTCCCCGCAGCTGTACATCGCCTCGGGCATCTCCGGCGCGATCCAGCACCGGGCCGGCATGCAGACCTCGAAGACCATCGTGGCCATCAACAAGGACGCCGAGGCCCCGATCTTCGACCTGGTCGACTACGGCGTGGTCGGCGACCTCTTCGCGGTCGTCCCGCAGCTGACCGATGAGGTGCAGGCGCGCAAGGGCTGACCTGCGGAAGTCTTGCACGGACCGGGGCCGCGTGGTGATCTTCACCGCGCGGCCCCGCCCGCTTTCGGGTGACCATTGACGCAGGTCGTAACCGCCGATTAACTTCGCCATACGGATTACTGATTCCGTGGAGCGGAAAACAGGAGGGCGCAGGATGGGTCAGCAGGAGAAGGTGGCAACGAGTCTCGCCGGAGCGGTCAGCGAGGACATCAGCGCCTCCCTCGCACCGGTGGACGCGGAGCTCGCCCGCCGCTACCCGGGAGACCCCGGCACTCGCCAGCCCGTCCACACGGTCTACGTACCCGGTGACGTCTTCGCCGCCGACACCATCCGTTCCTGGGGCGACCAGGCGCTTGCCGCGCTCGACGAGCACGCCCCGGACGCCGCGTCCCTCGCCGACGTCCTCTGCCTCTCCGAGGAGCTCGCGGCCCCGGTGTACGACCGCGTACGAGCCAAGCTGGAGCGCGAGCCCATCGAGGACCTTCGCATCGACTTCGAGGACGGCTACGGGGGCCGCGGCGACGCCGAGGAGGACACGCACGCGGCCCGCGCCGCCCGCCTGATCACCGAGGCGTACGCGCAGGGCACCGCCGCCCCGTACATGGGCATCCGCATGAAGTGCATGGAGGCCGCCGTACGCGACCGGGGCATCCGCACCCTCGACATCTTCCTCACCGGCCTCACCGAGACCGGCGCTCTGCCCGACGGTCTCGTCCTGACCCTCCCCAAGGTCACCTACACCGAGCAGGTCACCGCGATGGTGCGGCTGCTGGAGGAGTTCGAGAAGGCCCGCGGTCTGGAAGCGGGCCGGATCGGCTTCGAGATCCAGATCGAGACCAGCCAGTCCATCCTCGCCGCCGACGGCACCGCCGCCGTGGCCCGGATGATCGACGCCGCCGAGGGCAGGGCCACCGGCCTGCACTACGGGACCTTCGACTACAGCGCATGTCTCGGCGTCAGCGCCGCCTACCAGGCCAGCGACCACCCGGCCGCCGACTACGCCAAGGCCGTCATGCAGGTAGCGGCCGCGGGTACCGGCGTACGCGTCTCGGACGGCTCCACCAACGTCCTCCCGGTCGGCACGACCGAGAAGGTCCACGACGCCTGGCGGCTGCACTACGGCCTGACCCGCCGTGCCCTGGCCCGCGCCTACTACCAGGGCTGGGACATGCACCCAGGACACCTGCCGACCCGGTACGCCGCCGTGTTCGCCTTCTACCGCGAAGGCTTCGAGCAGGCCGCCGCGCGGCTGTCCGCGTACGCCAACCATGCGGGCGGCGACGTCATGGACGAGCCCGCCACCGCCAAGGCGCTCAGCAGCTATCTCCTGCGCGGCATCGACTGCGGCGCCCTCGACGCCGCGGAGGTCGCCCGGCTCACCGGACTCACCCGCGCCGATCTCGACGGGTTCGCCACACCGCGCCGCGGGGACCTCACCGCCACCGCCGAGTAACAGTCGGCGCCGCTGTCACCGCTGCCCCTTAGTCTGTACGCGACCAGAGTCGCAACAAGATTGGGGCAGCGGTGTCTTCGGGGGAGAACGAGCGGCTCGCCGGCCGTTACCGGGTGGTCGAACAGTTGGGCCGCGGTGGCATGGGCGTCGTCTGGCGCGCCTTCGACGAGGTGCTCGGCCGCGAGGTCGCCGTCAAGGAACTGCGCACCTACAGCGACTCGTCGGGCCCCGAACTGGCGGACCTCAGAGTGCGGATGCAGCGCGAGGCCCGCGCGGCAGCCCGCGTACGCCACCCCGCGGTCATCGCCGTCCACGACGTCACCGAACACGAGGGCCGTCCGGTCATCGTGATGGAGCTCATCGACGGCCCCTCGCTGGACGATGTGCTCAGCGAGCGCGGCGTCGTGGACGCGCGCGAGGCGGCCGCCATCGGAGCCAGGATCATGGAGGCGCTGGGCGCCGCCCACCGTGCCGGGGTGCTGCACCGCGACGTGAAGCCCGGCAATGTGCTGCTGGACCGCGGAGGCCGGGTGGTGCTCACCGACTTCGGCATCGCGGCGATGGACGACCCCGGCGACGGCTCCACCACCCATCTGACGCGCAGTGGCGAACTGGTCGGCTCGCTCGACTACTTGGCGCCCGAGCGCGCCCAGGGCCAGGACCCCGGCCCCGCGTCCGACATCTGGGCGCTGGGCGCCACGCTGTACGCGGCAGTAGAGGGCGCGGCCCCGTTCCGCCGCACCTCCACCTGGTCGACGCTGAACGCGATCGTCGTGGAGCCGCTGCCCGAGCCGTTGCGGGCCGGCGCGCTCGGCCCCGTACTGCGGCAGTTGATGCACAAGGATCCGGCGCAGCGCCCCGACGCTGACACCGCGGCGCGGCTGCTCGCTGCCGTGGCGGCGGGCCAGGACACCGGCACCTCGACCGTGTCGCTGGGGACAGTGCCGCCGGCCGCACCGGATCCTGCGTCCCGGGTGCCGACCGTGCTCAACGCGACGCCGCACCGGCCCGACGGCTTCGGCCCCGCGGCGCCGCAGACACCGGCCCCGCCCGCTCCCGCGCCGATACCAGCGGCCGCGCCGGCCGCGCCACCCGCGTCCGGCGGTCGCGGTCGCGCGAGGATGCTGGTGGCGGCCGGAGTCGTCGCCGTGCTGCTCGCCGGAGGAGGCGTGACGTACGCCCTCGTCGACCGTGGCGGATCGGGCGGCCAGGAGCTCGCGGGCCGCCGAGCCGAGAGCCCGGCGGCCAGTTCGAGGGCAGCCGGGGGTCCGGTCGCGAGCGCATCCGGCGGCAAGCAGAGCCCGAGTACCAAGCCCACCGAGCAGGGCGTCGCAAAGTCGCCCAGCCGGCCCGCCAAGCCGCCCGCGCCCGGCAGGGGAACCGGAGGATCGGACGCCGGCGGGTCGACCGGCGGCTCGGTCGGCGGCGGCTCCTCGGGCACGACCGGCGGCGGGTCGACCGGGGGCTCGACCACCATGGGCGGCAGCGGCACCTCCACCAACGGCGGCTCGACGACCGGAGGTTCAGACCCCTCCCCGGCGCCCGTCTGCCACTCGATCGGCGGCGGCAAGTACAACTGCCAGGTCTGGAAGCAGGCGAAGTCCTACACCGCATCCGGCGTCGAGAAGGGCGTGCTCAACGCGGGCACCAACTACTTCTACTGCCAGCAGAATCTGGGCCGTCGGGAGACCTCCGGCCAGTGGACGAACGTCTGGTGGGCCAAGACCGACGACGACCGCGGCAACACCAATGTCTTCGTCAGCGACGTCTACATCGAGGGCGGCGACAACGACCAGCCGGTGCCGGGCCTACCGGTCTGCTGACGGCGGGATCTCGCCCGAGCCGCGCGGGATGAGCACCGTCTTCAGCGCCACCTGCGAGGGCTCGTCGTCCACTCCGTCGAGGCGGCGGAACAGCCGCTCCGCCGCGGTGCGCCCCAGGGTCGCGGCGTCCTGGGCTATGACCGTGATGCCCAGCAGATCGGCGAGTTCGATGTCGTCGAAGCCGACCAGGGCGACCGGCCGTTCGCGCTCGGCCAGGACCCGTACCGCCGTGACCGTCACCCGGTTGTTGCCCGCGAAGACCGCGGTGACCGGGTCGGGACCCTCCAGCAACGCGGTGACGGCGGCCCGCACCCGCTCCGGCGCGGTGGAGCCCAGGGAGACCCAGGACTCGTCCACATCGAGCCCGGCGTCCTCCATGGCGGTGCGATAGCCGCGCAGCCGCTCGACAGCCGTGTGGATCCGCGGCTGGTCGCCGATGAAGCCGATACGGCGGTGGCCGTGCGCGATCAGATGGGCCACGCCGGCGCGGGCGCCGCCGAAGCTGTCGGAGAGCACCACGTCCGCATCGATCAGCCCGGCCGGGCGGTCTACGAACACGGTCGCGATGCCCGCCTTGATCTCGGGCTCCAGATAGCGGTGGTCGTGGCCGGCCGGGATCACGATCAGGCCGTCGACCCGGCGTGCGCACAGGGCCAGCACCAGCTCCTGCTCACGGTCCGGGTCCTCGGCGCTGGAGCCGTTGATGAGCAGCGCGCCGTGGGCGCGGGCGACCTCCTCGACCGCGCGGCTGAGCGGGCCGTAGAAGGGGTCTGCGAGGTCCTCCAGGACCAGGCCGACGGAGGCGGTGCGGCCCTTGCGCAGCACCCGCGCGCTGTCGTTGCGGCGGAAGCCGAGGGACTCGATGGCCTCCTGCACCCGGCGCTCGGTGTCGGGTGTGACACCCGGCTCCCCGTTGACCACTCGCGAGACCGTTTTGAGGCCGACGCCGGCGCGGGCGGCGACGTCTTTCATGGTCGGCCGATTGCCGTAGCGGGGCTCGGACCCTCGGGGGCGCCCCGGCGGAGGCAGGGGACGGTCGGTCTCTGCCACAGTGCGCTGTCCTGTCGTCGTCCGGGTGTGCAAGGGTGTGCCGTCGAGCATAGGCCCTGGACAACGTTGTCAGGGGAATGGAGACTGGTACTGAATCCGCAGGTCCGACCAGCTCCCCGGGGGATCCGACACCGATGCATACCGACCTCGTCGCCGCGCTCGACATCGGCGGCACCAAGATCGCCGGCGCGTTGGTCAACGGCAGCGGCAGGATCCTCGTGCGGGCCCAGCGCCCGACACCTGCCCAAGAGGACGGCGAGACGGTGATGCGCGCCGTCGAGGGAGTCCTCGCCGAGCTGGCCCTCTCCCCGCTCTGGGCGCGCGCGTCGGCCGTGGGCATCGGCAGCGCCGGTCCGGTGGACGCGTCCGCCGGCACGGTCAGCCCGGTCAATGTCCCGGGCTGGCGCGGCTTTCCGCTGGTCGCGCGAGTGCGCAGGGCCGTCGACGGACTGCCCGTCGAGCTGGTGGGCGACGGTGTCGCGATGACGGCGGCCGAGCACTGGCAGGGCGCGGCCCGCGGCTACGACAACGCTCTGTGCATGGTGGTCTCCACGGGCGTGGGCGGGGGACTCGTGCTCGGCGGGAAGCTCCACCCCGGACCCACCGGCAACGCCGGGCATATCGGCCACATCAGCGTCGACCTCGACGGCGATCTGTGCCCCTGCGGAGCGCGCGGTTGCGTCGAGCGCATCGCCAGCGGCCCGAACATCGCGCGCCGGGCGCTGGAGGGCGGCTGGCGGCCGGGCCCGGACGGCGACACCTCGGCGGCCGCGGTGGCCGCCGCGGCCCAGGCCTCAGACCCGGTCGCCGTCGCCTCGTTCGAGCGCGCGGCTCAGGCGCTAGCCGCCGGGATCGCCGCCACCGCGACCCTCGTAGAGATCGAAATCGCGGTGATCGGCGGGGGAGTGGCGAACGCGGGCGAGGTGCTCTTCGCCCCGCTGCGCCGTTCGCTGCGCGACTACGCCACGCTCTCCTTCGTACAGCGGCTGACTGTGGCTCCGGCCCTGACGGGCACGGACGCGGGTCTGGTGGGCGCGGCAGCTGCCGCCTCGCTCGGCCGTCACGGCGAGGCGGCAGCGGCGGTCAGCAGCCGATCCTGAGATCGGCCCAGTCGGCGTGGTCGGAGTCGATGCCGTCCCCGCCGTCGGTGACCACCAGACGTACGACCTTCGCGCCACTGACGTCCGCCGAAATCGGCTGTGCCGGCATGGCGTTGGTCAGGACGCCCGTCGATGCGGCCTTCGTTCCATCAGCCCAGATCTCGAAGGCGACCGTGCCGCGCGTCCCCTTCTCGTCGTCCACGCCGACCTGCGCGCTCACCATGGTGCACCGGCCACCGGCGTAGTACTCCACCGTGCTCGCGGCATGTACGCCCAGGCCCTTGGCGAAGACCTGGCCGCCGATGGTGATCGGCTTTCCGTCGCCCGCCGCGCTCTCTCCGTTGCTGGTGTCCTTCTCCACCGGACCCCATGCGTTTGCCGCGCTCAGCGCGCCGAGATCGCTGAGATACGACTGACCGGCGGGCGGCGCCACGACCACGTTCACACTCCCGGGCACCGCGGTGGTGAGCCGCTGCCCGGTCGGCGAGCGGTACTTCGCCGTCAGGGTCAGTGCGTACGAACCGGGCGCGGCGCCCGGCGGCACAGCGACCTCCCAGTCCGTCGTCAGCTTCGTGCCGCTGGTGAGCACCGCGATGGCGGTCTTGGACGTGGCCTTGACGCGCCAGCCCTCGGGCCCGGTCAGTGCGACGGAGACGGCGAGCGCGGGCGTACGGCCCAGATCGGTGACCGTCGAGGTGAGCTTCGCGGGCTGGCCCGCCTCGGCCATCAGGCCTTCGCCGGCGCTCACTTCGACGGCCGGCGGCAGCAGCGCCCACTTGCGGTCCGTCGAGACGCGCACCAGCACCGTGCCGTGCGCGGGCACCGTCGCGGAGATCGTCCCCGCAGTGTTGGCGTCGGTGTGCTGCCACAGATCGCGCAGCCGGTAGCCGGGGGCGTCCGGGAGTCCGACAGCCTTCGCCGTGGTGGCGATCCGCTGCGGGCGGCTGCTCTCGTTGAAGAGTGCCACCGCGCGGCTGCCGTCCTGCATCTCCTTGGCCACCACCCAGCGGCCGCCCTCGGAACTGATCACCGTGCCCTGTTTGCCCAGCGGGTCCTGGTCGACGGCGATGACCTCGCGGTTGCCGAGAATCTCGAAGGCGGAGGCGGGCGCCTTGCGCAGATCGGAGCCGATCAGCAGCGGCGCGGCCATGATCGACCACATGGAGAAGTGGGAGCGGTACTCCGTGTCCGTCATGCCGCCATTGCCGACCTCCAGCATGTCGGGGTCGTTCCAGTGGCCGGGGCCCGCGTACTGCGCGAGCGGCAGATTCTGCTTCATGATCGACAACATGGAGCCCCAGTTGTCGCTGATGTCCCCGGTGGTGCGCCAGAGCTGTCCGACGTCCGCGGCCCACTCCCAGGGCTTGTTCTGACCCCACTCGCAGATGCTGTAGACGATGGGGTGACCTGTTGCCCGAGAGGCAGCCTTCAGGGCGTCGCGCATCGTGTTGTAGCGGAGCTTGGCGTCCACGCCCTGGTTGTTGCAGTTGTCGTACTTGAGGTAGTCGACGCCCCAGTCGGCGAACTGCTGCGCGTCGCTGTACTCATGGCCGAGCCCGCCGGGGAAGCCCGCGGCGTTGCAGGTCTTCGTCCCGGCGCTGGTGTAGATGCCGAACTTCAGTCCCTTGGCGTGGACGTAGTCGGCGACGGCCTTGATGCCGTTCGGGAAGCGCACCGGGTCGGGGACGAGTTTGCCGTTCGCGTCGCGCTGCGGCAGTGCCCAGCAGTCGTCGAGATTGACGTACTCGTACCCGGCTTCCTTGAGGCCCTTCTCGACGAAGATGTCGGCGATTCCATGGACCATCGCCTCGTTGAACTCCGCCCGGCAGTGGGTGGTGTTCCAGTTGTTGAACCCCATCGGAGGGGTCAGGGCGAGCCCTTCCTCGGGCTGCGCGCCGGCCGGTGCGGGTTCGGCCGGCGTGGCCGGGGCGCCCGAGGCGACGGCCGGAGCGCCCAGCCCTGCCGCGCAGAGCAGCGCGGCGGCCAGCGCTCCGACGACTCTAGGGCGGGTAGTGCGGGTGAGAAGGTGACGCATCATTACGTTCCTCCGTACTCGCGCGTATTGGGAAGACTGCGTGTTCCTGTCGGCTGCGAGCGTTTACGGTAGGCCGTGTTGGAGTCTGTTGGAAGAGATGCGGTAACGGTAGTTCGAGGTCTCGCCAAAACCCTTGACGACGCCCCTCCTTGGGAGTGAGATCCAATCCTCGCGTTGGGTTGTGTTGGCTTGCACCCCGGAGGAGGGGACATGGCGCAGTCATCGTTCAACGGTTCTGACGTGCCTGGGAGCGTGGCAGGACATCGGATGTCCCGGCGGAATCTGCTCCGGGGTGCGGCGGCGGGTGCAGGCGCGATCGCGCTGCCCTCGCTGCTCGCTGCCTGCGGCGGTGGCCCCGGCGGGGACGGCAAGACCATCACCATGGGGTCCAACTCTTCCGACCCCGTGCCGAAGAAGGCGTTCGCCGACGCCTTCGCCGCGTACGCGAAGCAGTCCAAGGACGGCCGGAAGGTCAAGGTCAACACGGTTGACCACAACACCTTCCAGGAGAACATCAACCGCTATCTGCAGGGAAAGCCGGACGATGTCTTCATGTGGTTCGCGGGCTACCGCATGCAGTTCTTCGCCAAGAAGGGGCTCCTGCACGACATCAGCGACAACTGGGAGAGCTACCAAGGCTTCTCGCCGGCCCTCAGGGCCCAGTCGACGGGCGAGGACGGCAAGCAGTACCTCACGCCGTACTACTACTACCCGTGGGCCGTCTTCCACCGCAAAAGCGTCTTCCAGCAGTACGGCTACCAGGCGCCCAAGACGCTCGACGAGTACATAGCGCTCGCCAAGCAGATGCAGAAGGACAAGATCGTCCCCATCGCGTTCTGCGACAAGGACGGCTGGCCCGCGATGGGTACGTTCGACTACATCAACATGCGCAGTAACGGATACGAGTTCCACAAGAACCTCATGGCGGGCAAGGAGGCGTGGACCGACAAGCGCGTCAAGGACGTCTTCGACACCTGGCGCAGCATCCTCCCGTACTGCCAGCCCGGCGCCAACGGCCGCACCTGGCAGGAGGCCGCCACGAGCCTGCAGAAGAAGCAGACGGGCATGGCGGTCTTCGGACTCCCGCACCCCGGCGCGCAGTTCCCCAAGGCAGAACAGGCCGACATCGACTTCTTCCCGTTCCCGGTGATCAACCCGGAGCACGGCCAGGACGCCGTCGAGGCGCCCATCGACGGCTTCCTGCTCGCGAAGAAGTCCAAGAACCTCAAGAACCCGAAGAACATGGAGAGCGCCAAGGACCTGCTGAAGTGGCTGGCCACCGGCAAGGCGGAGGACATCTACCTCGCCAGTGACCCCAACAACATCGCAGTGAGCGATGAGGCCGACCTCTCGTCGTACACCCCGCTGCAGAAGAAAGCCGTCGAACTCGTCTCCGGCGCCAAGCAGATCTCGCAGTTCCTCGACCGCGACACCAGGCCCGACTTCTCGTCGACCGTGATGATCCCGGCCATTCAGACCTTCATCAACAAGCCGAAGGACGTGGACGGATTGGTCAACAGCATCGAGAGGCAGAAGAAGACCATCTTCGCCTCCGAAGGCTGACCGACGCCGGCCGAAACCGACTTGGAGTCACCTCCCGTGCCGCTGCCGCGATCTCCCGGGGGACAACCCCCAGCTCCTCCCCCTCGGCCCTCCGGGCCTGGGGGCCCCAGCCCGGAACCGCAGGCCGCCCGGGGCCCGAATGACACCGGGGGGCGAGCGAAGGTGAGCGTCTCGCGGCGCGCCGCACGACGAGGGCCGCGGCGGTTCACCCGCCGCGACCTCGCCGTCCTCGGCGTGCTATTGGGCATACCGGTCCTGCTCGACGTGGCCATCGTGTGGGGGCCGACCCTCGCCTCCGTCGTGCTCTCCTTCACCAGCTGGGACGGCATCGGAGACATCTCCTGGGTCGGCACGGACAACTACGAGACCCTCTTCACCAACTATCCGCAGTTCTGGCCGGCCGCCCGCCACAACATGCTCTGGCTGGCCTTCCTCGGGCTGATCGCCACCCCGTTCGGACTGCTGCTGGCCGTCCTCATCGACAAGGGCGTACGGTTCAGCCGCTTTTACCAGTCGACGCTGTACATGCCGGTCGTGCTCTCGCTCGCTGTCGTCGGCTTCATCGCCCAACTGGTCTTCTCCCGCGACCAGGGTGCGCTCAACGCGATCCTCGCCGACACCAAGTCGCCCACCGACTGGCTCGGCGACCCCGACCTCAATCTCTGGATGATCCTTCTGGCCGCCGCCTGGCGGCACACCGGCTATGTGATGATCCTCTACCTTGCCGGGCTGAAGGCGGTCGATCCCTCGCTGAAGGAAGCCGCCGCCATCGACGGGGCGAGCGAGACGCAGACCTTCTTCCGCGTCGTCTTCCCGACCCTGCGGCCCGTCAATGTCATCGTCGGCGTCATCACCGTCATCGAAGCGCTGCGCGCCTTCGACATCGTCTACGCCGTCAACAAGGGCAGAAACGGCCTGGAGCTGCTCTCGGTCCTTGTCACCGACAACATCATCGGCGAGGCAAGCCGGATCGGATTCGGCTCGGCCATCGCCGTCGTGCTGCTGCTCGTCTCCATGGGATTCGTCGTGACGTATCTGGTCCAGGAGATCCGTGGGGAGAAGAACCGATGACGCTCGACACCGCCACGGCGCCCGCCGCGACACCGGCAGTTCCCGCGGCGCCCGGCAAGCGCCTGGTCCGCCCCGGCCGGCTCGGCCTGCACGCGTTCCTGATGACCGTCTCGCTGGCGTTCCTCGCGCCACTGCTGCTTGCGGTCTACGCCTCACTCAGGCCGTACGACGAGACCTCCGAGCACGGGTACTTCTCACTGCCGAAGAAGCTCTCCTTCGACTACTACCAGCAGGCGTTCAGCGACTCGGGGATGACGAAGTACTTCATCAACACCCTCATCATCGCTGTGCCCGGAGTGCTGCTGACGCTCTTCTTCGCCTCGTTCGTGGCCTTCGCCGTGTCACGGCTGAGGATGCGCGGTTCTGTCGTGCTGCTGATGCTCTTCACCGCGGGCAATCTGCTGCCCCAGCAGGTGATCGTCACTCCGCTGTACGTGCTGTTCAACCGCATCCCGCTGCCGTACTGGATGTCCGACTCGATGACGATGTTCGACTCGTTCTGGGCGGTGATCTCCGTCCAGGTCGGCTTCCAGATCGGGTTCTGTGTCTTCGTCCTCGCCAACTTCATGCGCACCCTGCCGCAGGAGATCCTGGAGGCGGCGATCGTGGACGGTGCGAGTGTGTGGACGCAGTACTGGCGCATCACGCTCCCGCTGTGCCGCCCCGCCCTCGCGGCGCTCGGCACGCTCCAGTTCACCTGGATGTACAACGACTTCCTGTGGGCGCTCGTCTTCATCTCCGACGGCGACAAGCTCCCCATCACCTCGGCGCTGAACAACCTCCGCGGCCAGTTCTTCACCGACTACAACCTGCTCGCCGCGGGCTCGGTGATCGTCGCGCTGCCGACGCTGCTGGTCTTCCTTCTGCTGCAGCGGCACTTCATCGCCGGGCTCACCCTCGGCTCCACCAAGGGCTGACAGACGCGTCCCCCGTCCCGTCCGGGGCGGGGGCCCTGCCGACGCCCTAGGTGACCGCGTCCGCGGTCTGCCTGGGCAGGACCACCAGGAACGCATCCGATTCGAGGTCCATCACGACCTCCGCCGCCAGCCCCTCGTCCCGGCGGTCCCGGGCGAATTCCTCTGCCGGCCAGCTTCCGCGCGGGCCCCCGGCGGGAAACCTCTCCAAAACCGTACGGCGCATCCCGAACCCCCTTGTCTCTCCAGCTCCAACGCCGCTTCGCATACGGGTGTCACGGTCGGGCGAAGCCATCCGTTCGTATGGTGAGACGCGCCAGGACGCCGGACGGCTCTGGTGAACCGGCAGCAGCAAGGACACAGTTGTGTCCGCGATCAATCTGCCGGCTCCCTGCACGGGTTTCCGTGGCAGGGTGTTGCGGGCAATCCACTGTGGGCTACGGAAGAGGGGGAACCGTGATCGTCTGGATCAACGGTGCGTTCGGAGCGGGCAAGTCCAGTACCGCGCGCGAACTGATCGATCTGATCCCGAACAGCACGCTGTACGACCCCGAACTCATCGGCGGCCACCTGCGCCACCTGCTGTCGCCGAAGCGCCTCGCCGAGGTGAGCGACTACCAGGATCTGCCGATCTGGCGGCGGCTCGTGGTGGACACCGCGGCGGCGCTGCTGGCCGAGCTCGGCGGTGTGCTGGTGGTGCCGATGACCCTGCTGCGTCAGGAGTACCGCGACGAGATCTTCGGCGGGCTCGCCTCCCGCCGGATTCCCGTACGGCATGTGCTGCTTCGACCGGAGGAAACGATCCTGCGCGCGCGGATCGCCGCCCGCGAGGAGCCGGACATCCCGGACGCCGACCCGCGCGTCAGGCAGTGGGCTTACGACCACATCGAGCCGTATCTCGCCGCGCTCGACTGGATCGGTGCCGACGCGCACGTCATCGACACCAGCCGGCTGGACCCCCACGAGGCGGCAGAGCACATAGCCGAGGCGGTACGGAACGGGGACGCCGCGGTCTGCGAGATCGTGCAGACGCCCGAGCCGACCGCCGAAACCCTCGCGGCCGGAGTGCTGCTCTTCGACGAGGAGGACCGGGTGCTGCTCGTCGACCCGACCTACAAACCGGGCTGGGAGTTCCCCGGCGGAGTCGTCGAACGGGGTGAGGCGCCGGCGCGCGCCGGAATGCGCGAGGTGACCGAAGAGCTCGGCATCGAACTCGCCGAGGTGCCAAGGCTGTTGGTGGTCGACTGGGAGCCGCCGCGGTCGCCCGGATTCGGCGGGCTGCGGCTGCTTTTCGACGGCGGCCGGCTGGACAGCGTCGAGGCCGGACGGGTGCTGCTGCCCGGATCGGAGCTGCGCGGGTGGCGCTTCGTCGGAGAGCAGGAGGCGGCGCAGCTGCTGCCGCCGACCCGCTACGAGCGGCTCCGCTGGGCGCTGCGGGCGCGCGAGCGCGGGTCAGTGCTCAACCTAGAGGCGGGGGTTCCCGTCGGCTGAGGCGCGCAGCACCGCCGCGGCATCCTCTGTGAGGGGATCGCCGTGCCCGAAGCAGACGGTGGACGGCGCGAACGAGGCAAGGCGGCGCATCGACACCTCGGCCCGCGCGCGGTCCACATTGAAGACGCCCAGCATCACCTGACCCACAGCCGCGACGCAGTCGCCCGTGAACAGCACTCCGTGGCGGGGGAGATGGATGCCGATGGAGCCGTCGGTGTGGCCGGGAGCATGGACCACCACGGCCCCGTCGCCGAAGCCGATCTGGTCGCCGTCCTCGAGCTCGCGGTCGACGCGGGTGGGCGGTGCCGGCGGCACCGTGAGCCCGTGCTCGTACAGCGGAACCTCCCAGTCGAGCAGGACCGGCTCGGGGACGGGCCGTTCGCCGCGGACGACAGGGGCGTCGAGGCGATGAGCCAGCACTTCGGCGCCGTACCGGTCCGCCAGCTCCCCGGCCGCGCCCACATGGTCCCGGTGGCAGTGGGTGAGCACGATGCGTCGGATGGAGACGGGGCTCTGGCCAGTGCTCCGTATCGCCTTCTCGATGTCCGGAGCGCTATGCACATTCCCCGCGTCGATCAGGGTCAGCTCGTCGCCGTCGCACCACAGGTAGGCCTGGCCGATCGGGAAGCGGAACATGTGCAGTTGAGGCAGTACCTCGATGAAGTCCATGCGGCGAACGTACGCAGCGTCGTACGCCCGCCGCACGGATCTACGCTTGCGGCGATCTACGCTCAGCGCTTAGGCCCTGTCCATGGCGATCTTGTCGGGCCCGCGACGACAGCTACGGCACCTCGCTGTGTTGTCGAAAGTCGCCCAAGTACGTCCAGTACGAGGGCGATCTCCCCCAGACTTCGTCCGGGGGTGCCCCCACCGCCTTGCGATGCGTCCCCCAGGCCCTTCGGGCC